>CAYOAJ010000046.1:2834-11301 GCA_964401895.1 uncultured Herbinix sp. | reverse complement strand
TATATTGTCTAAAAGATGTTCCTATATTATCTTATCCCCATGGCGTCCCCGAACTTATAAGTATTATAATAATTGCTCTTCTCCACTTATGGAAGAAGAACTCCTTAATTAGCATTGCTGGGGGTACAATAGTCTATATGTTTTTAGTGCAAGTTGTTTTTATATAATACATTCAATAGATAGGGAAGGTTCCTTAGACAAGTCAACAAAGGTATCACCTAAACGAACTACTGGCTTTGAAAGGGATAACTTGTTGATCATAACAACTTCTCCTTCCCTTCCGTCATTAAGGCGAACAATAGTATGTAAGTAGGACTCTACTATTCTTTCTAAAAATATCATTAAGTATTTTGTATCGAATTTTAAGAAGCCATCTCTTTCAAATTCTGCAATAACATCAAATGGACATATTGCCTTCCGGTATTGCCGGTCAGCTGTCA
The DNA here is from genome assembly GCA_964401895.1 of uncultured Herbinix sp. Lineage (GTDB taxonomy): Bacteria > Bacillota > Clostridia > Lachnospirales > Lachnospiraceae > Mobilitalea. Next base: position 10,861 of record CAYOAJ010000046.1, on the reverse strand, counting down.
TGGCATCATATACATCCACTATAGCTATTATTTTAGAAAAGTCTTCAATCTGATTTGCCTTAAAGCCATTAGGGTAACCTGAACCATCGAATCTTTCATGGTGCATTAATGCCCCATACTTTATCCTAACATCAATAGGATAATCTTTTAAAACCTTATAACCTTCAAGAGAATGACCCTTCATGATTTCAAATTCTTCTTCTGTTAACTTATCCGCTTTCCCTAGTATTTCTTTTGGAATTAAGACCTTGCCTATATCATGAAATAAGCCTGCTAAAGTAAGTATTTTCGTCTCTTCTTCAGGAAGTTTTAGCCACCCTGCAAAAACATTACAAATTAAAGCAACATTCATGCTATGTACATAGGTAATATCATCATAGTCACGAATTCCATGGAGCATTTCAAATACATGACTTCCGTTACGACCCTCTTTAAGAATCTTATCTACCTGTTTCAAGTGATGATTGATATACATCTCCCCATCACCATGAACAAGCTTTTCAAAACTTTTTTCTACATCGTTCACAGACTCTATATATGCCCTGTTAAATTTCTTAAATTCAACTGCGCTTCTTAACATCTCAATATAGGATTCTTCTTTAATGCCTGAAGTATCATCCGTCTTATAAACATATAAACCATAAACCTTGTAATGCTTTAATCTAGAAATCTTTCCCTCATCTAACTGTGTGTCTTTGGGAAAAATCAGCAAGCCCCCACCACTGTAAACATCTGCAGCTACTATCATACCTGTAACAACTTGCTCTGTTCTAATTCTAATTGCTTTCATGCTACACCTCCCCGTCACTATAAACTAACTACAATATCATAAATCTCTTCTGGTGTTTCTGCAATCTTGTCTGCTCCAGCCTCTTCTAACTCCTTTCTAGAACCAAATCCATATAAAACTCCAATAGAAGAAATACCAACTGTCTTAGCACCTTCTATATCATACTTTCGGTCACCAACCATAACCACCTTACTTAAATCTTTTATTTGATTTTTCTCAAGGGCATGTATAATTACATCCACTTTATTATTGCGGCCTTCCTTCTCCGACGAACCACAGATGTCATCAAAATAACAATCTAAATAAAAATGCTCTAAAACCCTCTTAGCGGCATCCTCTGGTTTTGAGGTGGCAACTATAAGGTATTTTCCTGCTTGCTTCAACTTTGATAAGGTTCTTTCTATTCCATCATATACTTTGTTTTCATAAAGACCTTTTTCATTGTAACGCTCTCTATATTTCCTTATAACCTTTATTGTATCTTCTTCATTAAACCCGTAATATTCATCAATACTTTCCCTTAAAGGTGGTCCAATATGTCTAGTTAGTTTGTCCAAATCCTCTTCTATAACATTCATATATTGAAGTGCATATTGTAATGACTTTGTAATTCCCTCCTGGGAATCAGTTAGGGTTCCATCTAAGTCGATTAAAACATAATTCTTCATTACTTTTCCTTTCTTATTGCTTCTTTCCTGGCTTTAAGTTTTTTTCAACTTGTTTTCTTGGCAACATAACTTGCCTGCCACAGCCCATACATTTTAAACGAAAATCCATTCCCGTCCTCAGGATTTCCCATTCACTACTTCCACAGGGATGTTGTTTCTTTAATCTAATAATTTGCCCTAGCTGTAAATCCATCCTATTCCCTCCTGTTTAAAGTTGTATTTATAGGACTTTTTTCTTATATCCATTTTAACATAAAAAACACAAAAAACATATTGCATTATTTTCGTTTTAGTTGTAGTATTAATATGCCCACCATGTAGTTATGATAACTATGTGGTGTGGTTTGATCAATTTATTTATGGAGGGGATTATGATTAAAGAAAAGTTTCAAGTTAAGGATCCAGGAAGTGCACTGACACATTGTATAGCTTGCATCTTATCAATCCTTGCAGCTCCACCCCTATTAATTAAAGGATGGGAACAAGGATTAACACATTTTATATCACTGGCCATTTTCATATTTAGCATGATTTTATTATATTTTGCCAGCACACTTTATCATACATTAGATATTTCGGATAAGATAAACCAAAGACTTAGGAAATTTGACCATATGGCAATATATATTTTAATAGCAGGTACCTATACACCAATTTGTCTAATTGCTTTAGATGGATTTATAGGGAAGCTTTTACTAGCTTTAATTTGGCTTCTTGCCATAATTGGTATTATTATAACTGCCTTTTGGGTTAATGGACCCAAGTGGGTTTCATCCATTGTATACATTGCTATGGGATGGTCTTGCATAATTGCATTTAAACCTATTATGGATGTTCTTTCAAGACCCGCCTTTCTATGGCTCTTGATTGGAGGTATAATATACACTATCGGTGGTGTAATATACGCTTTAAAGATTCCTGTCTTTAATAACAGGTTTAAACATTTTGGAGGCCATGAGCTTTTTCACATCTTTGTTATGGGAGGTAGCTTTTGCCACTATGTTTTGATATTTAAATACATTTCATTTATGCCTTTATAAGTATACACAAAATCGCCCCTCCGCACAAAATCAAAGGGGCGATTTGTCATATCTATGTTAAGCATCCGAATTTTCTGGTAAGGTATCAAGGTATCAGGCTAGCAATTAGGTAAAAGGGATTCGGTTGCGAATTTTCAAAGATATGTAGCCATCCCTTAAGTTACTAGCCTCGAAATTTAATATAACCTTACTGTTCTATTATTATACTCTCATTTTTATTATTTGTTACTAAAGATGTATATTTACTTATAACCTTTTTAATAATTTTTCTCTTTCTGATTCATAACCTGGCTTTCCTAATAAGGCAAACATATTCCTTTTATAGCTTTCAACTCCAGGTTGATCAAAGGGGTTTACCCCTAATATATATCCACTTACTCCACAAGCAAATTCAAAGAAGTAGAAGACTTGTCCAAGATAAAATTCATTTAGTTCTGGTATATTTATTAATAAATTAGGAACATTCCCGTCTGTATGGGCTAAAAGAGTTCCCTTCATAGCGTTTTTATTAACAAAATCAACACTTTTTCCAGCAAGATAGTTTAATCCATCTAGGTCCCCTTCTTCTGCCTCTATTAATATTTCTTCTGAAGACTTGTCAACAGATAATACAGTCTCAAAAACTATCCTCTGGCCATCTTGAATAAATTGTCCCATAGAATGAAGGTCTGTTGTAAAGTCTACTGAAGCAGGATAAATTCCTTTACCGTCCTTGCCCTCACTTTCTCCGTATAGTTGCTTCCACCATTCGGATATATAATGCAAGGATGGTTCATAGTTAACAAGTATTTCAATAGCCTTTCCCTTTCTCAGTAAAATGTTACGTGTGGCAGCATAAAGAAGAGCATCATTGTCTTCGTAAGCATTATTAAGACAATGCTCCCTCATACTTGCAGCCCCTTTCATTAACTGATCAATATCTGCTCCGCTTACTGCAATAGGTAAAAGCCCAACTGCCGTTAGTACCGAATATCTGCCCCCAATATCATCTGGTACTACAAAAGATTCATAACCTTCTTCATTGGCAAGGTCCTTTAGGGCACCCTTGTCCTTATCAGTAGTGGCATAAATCCTCTTTGCCGCTTCTTCTCTCCCATATTTATCAACTAGAAGTTTTTTAAATATACGAAAGGCAATAGCTGGTTCGGTAGTAGTCCCTGATTTACTAATAATATTTATAGAGAAATCCTTATCTCCTATTACATCAATTAAGTCCTTTATATAAACAGAACTAATGTTATTACCTGCATAATAAATCTCAGGAGTCTTCCTAATATTCTTGTCAACAGAATTGTAAAAAGAATGGCGAAGACACTCTATAGCTGCTCTAGCACCTAGATATGAGCCTCCTATTCCAATTACTATTAATATATCTGAATCCTCCTGTATTTTTTTTGCCGCCTTTTTGACCCTTTCAAACTCTCCCTTATCATAATCAACAGGTAGGTCAATCCATCCTAAGAATTCACTCCCTGCCCCTTTTTTCTCTACAAGCATCTTCTTAGCAAGAAGAGTAGATTCCTTCATCATATCCACTTCCTCTGCCCTTATAAACTTTTCAGCTGCAGAGTAATCAAATGATACATTGTTTAACATAATAACTCACCCTCTTTTCTTTTGTTTATTTTACCAAAAACATCTCTTAGATGCAATGAACTTATGAGAAAAACTCATTTAATATATCTGCTATTATCTTTTCTTCCTCAGCTAATGAAGCTTTCTTCTTGTCAGATTTCATCTCATCATCCTTGTCCACCTTACCAATAGTTGCTGCTATTTCTTCAGAAGATTCTTCTACTGGCTTAACTAGCTTTTCTTCCTTAAGTCTTTCCCTTCTTTTAGCTGCAATAGCTTTTCTTTCTTCCCTTAACTTTCTTTGCTCTTCCAGTCTTCTTTCTTCTTTCTTTTTTCTTGCTTCCTTCCGCCTATTCAGCTCTTTTTGACCAAAGTCTACCTTCTCAAGATACTCTTCTCGGTAGCTAGTAGCTTGTTCTGGCTTAGATGCCTCCTCTTCTAATCTTACCTTTGAATAGTTATCAAAATAGTCTATTAGATTCAAACTTATCATTTGCTTTTTTGTAGCAAGGTTAATAGCTTTATCCACAAATATCAGTACTGAAGAAACTAAGATACCCACAGCTCCTGTGTACATAATTTCTTCTTGTCCACAATCATATAAAACACCCAAAATTACTGCACTAGGAACAATTAAAAGACATAAATATAAAACTTGTCCACTAATATTTTCCCATGTGGATAAAAGCAATCCACAGAATTTTTGTCCTAAAACGTTTTTATCCACGAATGTATCCACATTATGCACACCAATTTTCAGCTTATAGCAGGATTCAAACTTTATTTTCATGTGTTTTATAGTTTTATCCCTTGTTTTTCCAACTTGATCCGATTCCCTAATCATATACCTGTAAAAAAAGTTTAGCATAAGTCGCAACAAGACCCCAAGCACACCTAGTCCCAAAAAAGTATAAATTATAATGTTACCTTCATAAAGATTTTCAATCATAAAATCCTCCTTCTTCCCATAATTTTACAAGTATTATAACTTAAAAATTACCTTTTGAAAAGAGGAGGATTAAAAAATCGTTAGACATAAAATTTCCTTTTACTTCATTTTATATATATTTTATTAATAATCTGATACGAAAAGACATGAATAACTATTGTAATGGATTAAGGTCAGGCATACTAATATAAGTATCTAAACCATCATCTGCTATTTCTACTGTGTAGCTCATAGTTTCATGCCCGTCTTTTATGAAAGTCACAACATGCTTTCCAATTATTTTCGCAAATCTACCTGGTGAAATACCTAAAAACTCTCCATCTAGATAAACAGAAGCTCCAATAGGCTCTTGCACATAGATATAATGGTCTGGATCCCAATACACTTCTTCCTCTAAGTTTTCATTTATAGTTTCTGAAGATTGGCCCCAATCATTATATTCTTCACCTTCGGCAACGTCTACCCTTGTATCCTCATCACTTTTTGCTTCTGATAATTCTATACTAATAGACAGGCTAGGCTTTTCAACCTTTATAAATCCGTCATAGCTATTATAACCTCCCAGAGAAGCACTTATGTTGTAATCACCATAAATTAGCTCCACAGGATCTACATAGGGAGTTAGCTTATTATTAATAAATAAGTCTGCACCTATAGGACTTACATCAAATGTTACCAAACCTTTATCCATTGGCCCTGGTCCAAGTCCTTCTAGAGAAACTACCGCCTCTTCATTACGGTTAATTGTAACGCTTTTCCTTCCACTATAGAAATCATTTTCTACTGTTAGGTTATAAGTTCCTTCTCTCACAGTTAGTAGTAGGTCTTCGGTAATCTGCTGGGTAGCTTCATAACCTACCGTTAGATTTCCACCTAGAAAGTCTTCATAATCCTCAAGCCTTAAATTTCCATGTCCTTTACGTACACTAATAGACCAAATCACTTCATCTATTCCCCAGATATCCAATATGTCCTGTCTTGCTAAATGACCTATTGTTTTAATGTCATCTTGGTCAAGGACAAGAAGCTTATCATTATACCTATACTTTCTATCTGCAATCTCTATAGTCATATTATCTTTCTCTATATGGTGGTTACTAACCCCAATATATTCCCAAGCCTTAGGGGATGTCTCCATCTTCACTAATCTGTTCTCATCTCTTACATATGCAATATCTACTATAGACCCTATGGATAACTGATTTGCTAAAATAATTTGGCCAAATTTATCCCTAAAGTCAGTACTTCCACTATAGGTTAAAGAAATAGCTTCTTTCTTGTTAATATCAAGTAGGCTTATCTCTTTATTATCCCTATTAATGTCTAATATCATTCCTAGCATCTCACTATCATACTTATAGACGCCTAATTCACCTTCATCTGCCTGATTACTGCTAGCAGAGCCTTGTCTTCTTGTAGTTCCTTCATTTGGACTTATATTTTTAGACACAATAATAGTGGTTAGTATCAAGATAAAAGACAAGGCAAACAGGCCTATTAGCACACTTATAATTACCCTTGTATTTATTTTCTTAGTCTTTTCTTTGGCTTCCATCTTACCCACCTATCCTTAGTGTATTTTGTCATTTTCTTATGTAATTATAACTTACCTTAAGCAATTACGCAATTAGAGTAAATCTTCTTAAGTTATAAAAACTCTTTCTTTAATAGGGCTAAAAATGCTTTTCTTTTTACTTGCTGTTCTCCCACTTTATTTAACTTCTGAATGTTTCTTCTTGAAAGCCACGACTTATTACTATTAAAATAATAGTTTGTAACCTTCCAAAACTTTTCAGGAAAAAGAAGCAGTAAATATAGAACTTCTAATTCATCCTTGCTAATGTCTTTTACAGCCTTGTATTCTTCAATAATGCTCATTCCATAATCAACGTTCCAGTCATTTTTCTCCATAACTTTTCTTATAAACTGGTATAAGTCAGACATCTGAATGCCAACATAGGCCCTATTAAAATTCGTCGTTCCTATTCCTCTATCAAAAACTGTGGACTTATCCGTCTTATTCTTTAACATTATAATATTATGATATGTATATTTACCGTGGCAAACTTTTCTTTCTTTTATGGCTTCTGATAGTAGCTCCTTGTAGTTTGTTTTTCTGAGCATTTCTAAAGCCATTGTTCCCTCACCATAAAAGTCCTCGTAATAATTTAAGAACAAACGCTCAAATTCGTTTTTTTGTTTTTTATTCCAAATGTAGCTTCTAACCCTCCTTATTTCCCGATTTCTTTTTTCAAACATTTCACATAAATCTTTAGGGTCGTTAAATTCAAGTTGTTCCTGTGTAAGGTCTACATTCGTTAAAATTAAATGAATCTGCGCCAGGTTAACTGATGCTCTTTTTACCTCACCCAGATCATTTAGGTTGCAGCCCTCTCCCCAGAACCAGTTTTTCATTATATATGGATTATTAGTTGGGTCCATATATATTATGTCTCCTTCTCTTGTCTTTACAAACAAATCGGTATTATAATAACCCTGTTGAAGGAGGTGTTCTTTAACCCTGTGCTCAAATCTTGCCCGCCCTACAGACCCTTCAAAGCATTTAAAATGTTTTAGTCCACAATCGGTCTCAAGTAAATAGGCCCCTCTGGCCCTGTGGATATTATAAACTTTTAATTGATATCCTTTTAACGCCTTTTGAATTTTATCTTCCAAAGCCTAACCCCCCTAACATTTTATAACACCCGCCTTTATAATATTATGATATAAAGCTTGTTTTAATGAATATAAAAAAGCCTTAGAAATATTTTTCATTCTAAGGCTTATAAAATCATATTAATTTATTGTATCCTAAGGGTTTAGGGTTAAGCTTTTTCATTGGAAAACTCACTGGCTAAATTCAAAAGAATTTCTTTATCATTTAATTTAGGGTCATTTATTACTGCATCTAAGAGCTTATTAAGAAGTTGCCCCATCTCTTTACCTGGTTTATAGCCATGTTCAATTAAATCTTTAACCATGTGTGAGCCAATGTATCCGGCCCC
>CAYOAJ010000046.1:0-2824 GCA_964401895.1 uncultured Herbinix sp. | reverse complement strand
ATCTTTCCCACTAATAGCAAGGTCCTCTAATGTTACACAGCTACCTTCTTCCAACATCTCTTTATAGAGCCTTTTGGCTTCTGATAACTTCTGATACTTTTCATCCATATTAGCTGGGTTCTTGGCCGATGTATCCGCACGATTGACTTCAAATAAAAGCTCCATGTATTCCTTGCCAATCTTAGCAGTTGCCTTACGGATTCCTTTTGCCGTAAGAGTAAACCTATAATCATGCCAGGAAATTAGATGAACAACCTTATCTATTGTATCATTATCAAACTTTAATCTTTTTAATATTTTCTTTGCTGTCTTAGCCCCTAACTTTTGATGACCATAAAAGTGATTTTGACCATCTTTTCCAAGAGTAATTGTAGAGGGTTTTTCAATATCATGAAGTAGCATAGTCCAGCGCAAAACAGATCTTTCATGGCCTGTAAACCTTTTTTCTTCTAACTTTCCTGCTACCTCAGATACCGCTTTTATTGTGTGTTCACCTACATTATATATATGATGTATATTCTTTTGTCCAGTCTCCATCATTGGGTCAAATTCCGGTAATATAACTGAGGTAATTCCCCCCTTGTATAAGTCTCTTAAGACTTCTGGATGATCTGAGACTAAGAGCTTATTAAGCTCCATCCTTATTCTCTCAGCACTGATATTTTTCAGTAAATGGGCCTTTTCAGTGGTTGCTTTAAGGGTGGATTCTTCAATCTCAAATCCCAACTGGGCAGAAAATCGAAAGGCCCTTAAAATTCTAAGAGCATCCTCTTCAAAACGCTCTTCAGGACTTCCAACACACCTTATTAACTTGTTTTTCAGGTCATTCATGCCAGCAAACTCATCAACAATTCCCTCTTCTTCGTTATAGGCCATTGCGTTAATTGTAAAGTCTCGACGCTTTAAGTCCTCCCTAAGGCTTGAGGTAAAAGAAACATTCTTAGGACGGCGATGATCTTCATAGTCACCATCTATACGATAGGTGGTGACTTCAAATTGGTCTTTATCCAATAAGACTGTTACCGTACCATGTTCAATACCCGTATCTACTGTTCTCCTAAATAGCTTTTTCACCTCTTTAGGACTTGCAGAAGTAGTTATATCCCAATCCTCTGGCTCTATACCTAGACACATATCACGGACACAACCACCTACTATATAAGCCTCATAACCATTTTCTCTTAGCTTTTCTATTATTTCGCTTACCTTTTGGGGGATTTTAAAATCCATTGAGACCTCCTTCAAATGACTTTCGTTTAATAGGACTTACCCCAATAAACCATTGCCTTAGCAGGTTCTCCACAACATACACAGCTGTCTGATATTTCTTCTTGTTCAAATGGCATACAGCGGGATGTTAAACCTGTCTTTTCTTTAATTTCATCTTCACATTTCTCATCTTGACACCACATAGCTTTGATAAAACCAATCTTATTATTGGCTATATCCTCAAACTCTTCCCAGTTCTTTGCATAGTGAGTGTTCTCATCACGGTATTTCCTAGCCTTTTCTAACATGTCAGATTGCATCTTTTCTAGAACTTCTCCAACCTTCTGACTTATCTCATCTAATGATACAGATATTTTCTCACGGTTATCTCTTCTAACAATAACTGCTTGATTATTTTCTATATCTCTAGGCCCAATTTCAATACGAATAGGAATACCTTGTATCTCCTGCTCACTAAATTTCCATCCTGGACTCTTGTCAGAATCATCTATTTTAACTGTATAATCACTTAGCTGGTCTTTTAGCCAATTAGCCTTATCAAGAACCCCTTCTTTCTTCTGATTAATAGGAATAATCATTACCTGAGTAGGAGCAATCTTTGGTGGTAATACCAAACCACTATCATCACTATGAACCATTATAATGGCACCTATAAGTCTAGTTGACACTCCCCAAGAAGTCTGATGAACATATTGTAACTTATTATTATTGTCTGTATATTGTATATCAAACACCTTAGCAAAACCATCACCAAAGTTATGGCTTGTTCCTGATTGAAGAGCCCTACCGTCTTGCATCATAGATTCAATAGTATAGGTTGATTCAGCACCGGCAAACTTTTCTTTCTCAGTTTTTCGTCCAGTTATCATTGGAATAGCTAAAACTCTTTCACAAAAGTCTGCATATAGATTAAGCATTTTGATCGTTCTCTCTTGTGCCTCTTCTTCAGTAGCATGAGCAGTGTGCCCTTCTTGCCATAGGAACTCTGTAGATCTTAAAAATGGTCTTGTAGTCTTCTCCCATCTAACAACAGAGCACCACTGATTATAAAGTTTAGGTAGATCTCTGTAGGATTGAATAATATCTGAGTAAAAATCACAGAATAGAGTCTCTGATGTAGGTCTAACACAAAGTCTCTCTTGCAATTTCTCATTACCGCCATGGGTAACCCAAGCAACTTCTGGAGCAAAACCTTCTACATGGTCTTTCTCCTTCTGAAGTAAACTTTCAGGTATGAACATTGGCATATAAACATTCTCAACCCCAGTAGTTTTAAAATCTGCATCAAGTTGTCTCTGAAGGTTCTCCCAGATTGCATATCCTCTTGGTCTTATAATCATACATCCACGAACACTGGAGTATTCAATAAGTTCCGCTTTTCTAACAATATCAGTATACCATTGTGAAAAATCTTCTTCTCTAGAAGTAATATCTTCTACTAATTTCTTATCTTTAGCCATATCACCACTCCTCTTTTTAATTAATTATTAGTTTACACAAAAAAAGCCCTTCTATCCCAAAGGGACCGAAAGACTCGGTGGTACCACCCTAATTAACTGTATTGGTAAATGTAGTCGCTAAGGCAACCCTATAT
>CAYOAJ010000045.1:0-11384 GCA_964401895.1 uncultured Herbinix sp. | reverse complement strand
AGAATACAAATGCACCATATGCATATATGAAGATAATTGTTCCTATTGTTATAGAGGATCTTGATATAGTCATGAATGTTGGGGATAGCTATGACTTGTTTGGGAATTCAAATATTCCTCATGTTGGTATTTTTAATTATAATAGTGAAAATCCTAACATAGCTAGAATAGATCAAAAAACAGGAATAATTACTGCAAGAAGCAAAGGACAAGTAAAGCTAACATTAACTTATCAACCATCCCAGAACTTATATGATTCACAAATAGAAATCGAAGAGATTATTGTAAATATTACCGTAATAGATGGTATAGCACTTAGTTTTACTAATGCATCTATGTATACCTCAGGGACGCTTATGCTAGATGCATTAGTAACTGACCCAACACAGACAGTTTATTGGGAAAGTAGTAATCCACAGATAGCCTCTGTAGAGGATGGTTTAGTAACAGCCCATAGGCCTGGAATTGTTACTATAAGGGCCTATCAGATTGTCGATGGTATTAAAAAAAGTGCTTCTTCTGAGATTAGCATTCAGCAATCTGTAACTAGGATAAGTATTGACCCTCCTACAGTAACTTTGCCAATTGGGGGATATGAAACCTTACATGCTAGTATAAGTCCAAGTAATCTAACTGGAGTTAATCTAGAATGGAAATCTTCCAATGATTCTATAGTGGAAATTATAGAGCATATTGGATTTACAGCCACCATACAAGCTAAAAGAGCTGGGAACGTAGTAATTTCAGCAATAAATCAAGATAATGTAGTTGTTGGTTACTCCCATGTAACAGTAGATCAACCTGTTACAAGCATAAGCTTGTCTGAGACGGATGTTACCCTTAATTTGCCGCAGAGAAGTTTGCAACTTAGGGCTAGTGTATATCCTGAAAATGCAACTAATAAAAACATTAAGTGGACTTCTACAGATACAAGTAAGGCTAGGGTAGATGACAATGGATTAGTAACCTTAGTAAGCCCAGGGTCAGTTTCTATTATTGCAAGTTCAGTGGACAATCCTAGTGAAACAGCTATTTGTAATATTAATATAGAGATCCCTGTAGTTTCAGTGTCACTTGATGAAAGAACTAAGACCATGTATGTTGGGCAAAGTTCAAGGTTGACTTATATTGTACTTCCTGTAAATGCAAGCAAAAACGGAGTAACATGGGAATCAACTGATACAAGTGTTGTTACTGTAGATAACTCAGGTAGGCTGACAGCTAGGGGAGTAGGAACAGCTGTAGTTATTCTTCGTACCTTAGAAGGTGGACATTCTGTATACGCCACTATTAATGTTAGGCAGGTTCCTAGTGGAGTGTCGCTTAATGTTAGTCAGCTAGACCTTGATTCAGGTGAAACCTATAGACTTAGACCTAGTTTTACACCAGTAAATAGTACAGATACTCATCTAACTTGGGAATCCAGTGATACTGGAGTTGCAACTGTAAGTGATGATGGTGTAATTGAAGCAAGAGCTGATGGGACTGCTATTATATTTGCAAAAACTGAAACTGGTGCAACAGCACATGTTACCGTAAATGTTACCCAACCTGTAGAAGGACTTATATTAAACTTTTCTGAAAAGACTATTTATGTTGGACAAAAATTTGAGATGAGAGCATCAGTAAATCCTAGTAGTGCTTCTGACTTAGCCGTAAGTTGGAAAAGTTCTAATACAGATGTAGCTACAATTGATAATGATGGTATTGTTACTGGGATTAAGGGAGGAGTTACAGTTATAACTGCTACCACTGAAGATGGTGGTTTTAAAGATAGCTGTGTTGTAATGGTAAGAGAACTTATCTCAGAAATAAGTCTTAACCATACTCAATATGTCTTAGGTGTCGGTAAGACAGTTAATTTAACTGCTACTGTTACCAATGAAGCGGCAACTCATCAAGATGTAAGATGGGTATCTAGTAATAGCAGTATAGCAAGTGTAAATCAAAGAGGTAAAGTAACTGGTTTAAAAATTGGTGATGCAACTATAACTGCAATTGCCAAGGATGGTAGCCAGGTAGAGGCATACTGTGAGATAGAGGTTGTTAGACCAATTACAAGAATTTATTTAGATAGGAACTTTATGACCATGTATGTTGGGGATACCAGGAAGATTAATGCCAAGGTTACTCCCAGTAATGCAACATATAAGAATCCTATTTATACTTCAAGTGACGAAGATATAGCCATAGTGACTGAGGATGGCAATATAATTGGTGTTTCGGCTGGAACTGTAACTATTACTGCCAAGGCACCAGATAATAGTAACAAGAGCGCTGTATGTGTAGTAACAGTGAATAATCGTGTTCCTGCAACAAGTATTACAGTCATGGAGCGTAGAGTTACAATGGTACCTGGAGAATCAAAGTATGTTCAGGTTGCCCTTAATCCTGCTAACTCAACTGATAGTCTAACCTGGAGTTCAGATAATGCTTCTGTTGCAAGAGTAGATAGCAAAACAGGTAAAATTACTGCTAGAAATACTGGAACAGCCCTTATAACTGTTATGACTGATTCGGCAAGGATTGCAACGATTGAAGTGACTGTAATGGGATTGAACCGCACTAGTCTTACCCTACAACAATACTCAAGGTATGAGTCCCTAACAGTTGAAGGAGCAACAAGTCCGGTAAATTGGAGCATAGATAATCCTCAAGTTGCAGTACTTAGAAGGCAAGGTAATTCTGTTATAGTAGAGTCTAGAGCGGTTGGTAAAGCAACCATAACTGCCAGGGTAAATGGGCAAAATCTAAGGTGTAATTTGACTGTAACAAAGATTTCTTAATAGATTCTTTTAAAAGATGTAAAAATATATAGGTTGCTAACCTTATAAGGCCAAATGTTTTAGGCTTTTTGGGTTAGCAACTTTTTATTTAGGGTAATATAAATAATCAAATACAGAAAATTAGTGGAGTTTCTACAAATCTTAAATTACTAATTGATTTAGTTTTTCCATTATGATACAATGACATAAGAACATATGTTTATATGCTAGAAAGAATAGGAGGGGCTTTTCCTTGTTAGTTAGTCTTCATGTTAAAAACTTTGCCATAATAGATGAAGTTGAAGTTTTATTTAAGGATCATTTGAATATTCTTACTGGTGAAACAGGAGCAGGTAAATCCATTATAATTGGATCTATTAATGCAGCCTTAGGTGCCAAGGTTTCTAGGGATATTCTTAGGACTGGGTCAGAGTATGCGTTGATTGAGTTGGTATTCGAGACAAAGGATCAGAATGTTATAGATAAGTTAATAGAATTAGAGATAGCTGAGAATGGTAATCAGATTATTATAACAAGAAAGATTATGCCAAGCACAAGTATCTATAGGATCAATGGTGAGGCTGTAACCTTGGCCCATGTAAAAGAGATAGGAACAATGTTAATTGATATCCACGGTCAACATGAACATCAGTCCCTTTTGAATAAGGACAAGCATCTTGAAATTGTAGATAGGTTTGCAAAGGACGAGATTGCTAATCTTAGGGAAGAGCTAGGTCAGTCCTATCGTGAATATTCAGCAATTAAGGATGACTATGATAATGCTGGTATTGATGATGAAAAAAGAAATAGGGAGATAGCATTTCTAGAATATGAAGTTAATGAGATTAAGGCGGCCAACCTAACTACAGAGGAAGATATTAAACTAGAAGAAAGATATAAGATCTTATCCAATGCTAGTAATATTATAGAAGGTATGGAGGCTGTATATCAGATGACAGGCTATCAAGATAATTCTTCTGGGGATTTGATAGGAAGGGCAGCTAGACAATTAGGAAAACTTGCTGAGCAAGATGACTCTGTTAACAACCTACTATCTCAAGTAAGGGATATAGATAGTATATTAAATGATTTTAATCGTGATATTTCAGATTATATATCTAATATTGATAATAATGAAGAAGAATTAAGTGAGGTCACTAAGAGATTGGACCAGATCAATCATTTAAAACAAAAATATGGTAGTTCAATTGATGAGATAATGGCTTATTGTTACGAATGTGAAGAAAAGCTGGATAAATACCGGGACTTTGATACATACTTAGATAAACTCAAAAAATCTTTAGATTTAGCTGAGTCTAGATTAAAAAAACTATCATATAGACTTTCTGATATTAGAAAAAACAAATCTAAGGAATTAACTAAGAAGATTAAAGAAGCCTTAGTGTCTCTTAATTTTCTAGAAGTTAGATTTGATATGACATTTAAAGAAAAGTCTAAATACACATCTAATGGAATAGATGATGTAGAATTTATTATTTCCACCAATCCAGGGGAAGAATTAAAACCTTTATCAAAGGTTGCATCAGGTGGAGAACTTTCAAGAATTATGCTAGGAATAAAATCAGTCCTTGCGGATAAGGATGATATAGAAAGCTTAATTTTTGATGAAATAGACACAGGAATAAGTGGAAGAACTGCTCAAAAGGTTTCGGAGCAATTAGCTCTTATAGCAAAACATCATCAAGTTATATGTATTACACATTTGGCACAAATAGCAGCTATGGCAGATGCCCATTATATAATAGAGAAGGAGACTGACGGAAAGTCAACAAAGACCACCATTAATAAGCTTAATGAAGAAGAAAGCATAGAAGAGTTAGCTAGAATATTAGGAGGAGCAGTTATTACAGACAGAGTTATTGAAAGTGCAAGAGAAATGAAAGAGCTGGCAGAAGATTCAAAAAGATATAAGCTTTAAAAAATTGAAAAATGAGAATACTAAAAGAGTGGATATACAATACTATTGTATATCCTTTTTTATATTCCCTAGAATGGGTAAATAAAAAGGATTGACGTAAAATTTCTGGCATGAGGTGAGAGGATGAGAACGAAAAAAAGACACAATAAATTATTTGCTTTTTTTTTATTGGTTAATATTCTTGTTATAGGGTTTGCATTTATATATTATGTAAATAAAAAAATTCCAAATGAAATTAAGATCCTAGTAGGAAATGAAGAGGAGTTTAGTTTTAACATACCAATTGAAGCCAACATAGAAACGGAAGACCTTGGTGTTATAAGTGTAAATGACATGAAGGTACCATATAATCAGATAAAAATAGATCTTAACAAGACATTTACCATTCGATCATCACAAACAGGTAAATATAATGTTGGACTAAAGCTCTTTGGAATCTTTAAATTCAAGAATATATCACTTGATATTATAGAAGATGTAGAATTGATTCCCTGTGGTAATCCAATAGGTATCTATGTAGAAACTGATGGGATATTAGTACTAGGTAGTGGTAGAATTACAGGTTATGATGGCTTAAACTATGAGCCCGTTAGCAATAAATTGAAGTCCGGAGATTATATAATATCTGTCAATAGACGCTCTGTTGTTAATAAAAAGGACTTAATAGAAGAAATTCAATCTTGTAATGGAGAGGATATAATTCTTGGTGTTCGAAGAAATGAAGAGGTAATAAGAGTCAAGGTGACTCCTGTAAAAACAGCTGATAATTCTTATAAAATAGGTGCTTGGATTAGGGATGATACTCAAGGAATTGGAACCCTAACATTTATCTCAAGTGATGGTTACTTTGCTGCCTTGGGTCACGGTATTACAGATGTTGATACAGGTGTTTTAATGGATATCAAAGAAGGATCTATATATTCAGCAAATATTATGTCAATAGTTAAGGGTAAGGAAGGAGAACCAGGAGAACTAATAGGTATGATAAGACAGGGGAGTAAGCATAAGATAGGAGATATTAATAATAACACAAACCAAGGAATATTTGGGAGGGTGGAAAACGCTGGCATGAATTTATTATATGATAGTCCCCTAGATATTGGATTAAAACAAGAAGTTGAAGTTGGAAAAGCACATATATTATGTACTGTAGATAGTGAGATTGAAAGATTTGAGATAGAGATAGAAAGCATAGATATTAGTAACAGTAATCATAGTAAGGGAATTGTTATAAAAATCACTGATGAAAAATTACTTGAATTAACAGGAGGTATTGTACAAGGAATGAGTGGAAGTCCAATAATTCAAAATAATAAACTAATAGGTGCTGTAACCCATGTATTTATACAAGATTCAACCAAAGGCTATGGTACATTTATTGAAAACATGGTAAATAAATTAGAATAAGCCATTGTTTTGTTTAAAAAAGATATCGACTTTATGTTATATAAATCAAGTAATTTATTAATTGAACAACAACACATATATTGTATAAAATATTCTTTTGCACAAAATATAGTGGTATATACATTTTATTACAGAAATTCTATTTTTGACCTGTCGAATAGTGCGATAATAATCAATTGATTGTTTGTAAAATTATAGATATAATTCATGTGTGGTAAAAATTTACAAAAGATAATCTGTAAGCTTTAGCTGTAGAATTATAGGTCAAAATTAACAAATGTAGATTATATTGTAGAAAACTTGTAACTTTAGGCATATTTTTAGGTGTAATTTTTGGCAATATTGTACGTTACAATTTATAGCAGATTAGATATATAATGAATCTACTGATTTAAAATTCTACATCTTGCCAGCAAAATCTATACAATGTAAAATAATAAATAATTAAAGTAATGGAGGGTAAGTAAAATGGGTAAAATTAATGTTGCTATTGTTGATGACAATGAAAGGATGGTTAATCTACTAGAAGATATACTGAAACAGGATTCTGATATTGAAGTTGTAGGTAAATCAGAAAATGGACTAGATGCTTTGGAAATAATCAAGGAAAAGGAACCAGATGTAGTATTGCTTGATTTGATTATGCCAAAGTTGGACGGGCTTGGAGTAATGGAGAAGGTAAAAAGGGATAATGACTATAAGAAGACACCTTCATTTATAGTAATCACAGCAATTGGTCAAGAGGGAGTAACAGAGAATGCATTTGAACTTGGGGCAAACTACTATATAATGAAACCTTTTGATAATGATGTAGTACTATCAAGAATTAAACAGCTGAAACGAAGCGGACATAACAAATTCATCGATAACAACAGGGTAAGTACATATGAGAATAAACAAACTTATATGAAAAGAAATCTTGAGACAGACGTGACTAATATTATTCATGAAATAGGCGTACCAGCCCATATCAAGGGATATCAATATTTAAGAGACGCCATAATGATGTCGGTAAAGGATAATGAGATGATGAATTCTATAACAAAGATTTTATATCCTTCAATTGCAAAGAAACATAACACAACTCCTAGTAGGGTAGAAAGAGCTATCCGTCATGCAATTGAAGTGGCTTGGAGCAGGGGGAAGATGGATACAATAGATGAGCTTTTTGGTTATACAGTTAATAATGGCAAGGGCAAACCAACGAATTCAGAGTTTATTGCTTTGATAGCTGATAAGATAAGATTAGAATATAAAATGTTAGAGAATTTCTAATAAAAATTTAATAATAGATTGAAATAATACTGATAAGAGCTAATACATTATAAGTTTTTATCAGTATTATTTTGCTTATTTATTTATAAAAGAAATAAAATCCATGTAAAAAACTTGTAAATATAAAGAACTATATTTGGTGTTATAATGTAAAACAAGGTATATTGCCTTAAATGATTGCTAAAATATAATATTAAAATCTGGTTAAAATCATGAAAATGCACGATTTTAAGAAATATATTAAAAAAACTTTAAAAACATTTTACCTGGATTTAATAAAATGTTATCATTGATATGTTGGAAAGAAAATATTCTACATAATCTATTAATAATGGAGGAAAAGATGGATATTATTAAATTGATTTTTGGCTTTGCCGGTGGACTTGGTATGTTCCTATACGGAATGCACATTATGAGTGACGGTTTACAAAAATCTGCAGGTGGTAAGTTAAAACAGTTGCTAGGGTATCTTACGAGAAATAAGCTTGTAGCAGTAATTGTAGGAGCATTAGTAACTGCGATTATTCAAAGTTCGTCAGCTACAACTGTTATGGTGGTAGGCTTTGTTAATGCAGGAATGATTAATTTAAGCCAGGCTATTGGTGTTATTATGGGTGCTAATATAGGAACCACAATAACAGCTTGGATAGTGTCTATGGGTGAGTGGAGTGTTTTTTTAAAACCTGATATTACAGCACCTTTATTTATAGGAATTGCTGCCTTTATCATATTGTTTTTTGGTAAGAATAGAAAGAAGCAAAATATAGGCGAAATTATTATGGGATTTGGTCTCTTGTTTATGGGATTAAGCGTCATGTCTAGTGCAATTAAGCCATATCAAAATTCTCCTGTCTTTGCTGATGCATTTGCAAAATTAGGGAAAAATCCATTTCTTGGTATATTGGTAGGTGCTTTAGTAACTGCAATTGTTCAAAGCTCTTCAGCCTCACTTGGTATATTGCAAACTTTAGCAATGTCTATGACTTTAAGTTGGACTTCTGTAATATATATAACACTTGGCCAAAACATTGGAACCTGTATAACAGCAATGTTAGCAAGTATAGGTACTAATAAGACAGCAAAGAGGGCTTCAGTAATTCATTTACTTTTTAACACCATTGGAGCTGTAGTTTTTGGTACAATTATGTATATCATATTTAGGTTGAATCCGGTTTTTGCAAATTCCAGAATTTCAAGTACTGGAATATCAATTTTTCATACTATATTTAATGTATCAAATACTTTATTGCTTCTACCATTTTCTAATCAACTTATTAAAATATCAGGATTTTTTGTTAGAGATAAGGATGATAAAGACGAGCTAGCATTGGATTCGGATGTGAGAGATTTATCTAAACATTTAGATGATCGTTTATTAGAATCACCATCTTTTGCGATATCTACTACTATAGAAGAAGCACTTCATATGGGACAAGTTGTACTTAATAACACCAAATGTGCTATGAAGGCTTTAATAGAAGGCGATTCTGACATGGCTAGAAATGTTTTTGAGAAAGAAGAAGTTGTTGATACTCAGGAAAGTATTATTACTGAATATTTAATTAAGCTTAACAATTCTAATTTATCAGAAAAACAAAGATTGAAAGTGAATAATTTGTTTTACCTAGTAAATGATATGGAGAGAATTGGAGACCATGCAGAAAATCTTGCTGAGCTAGCTATGGAGAAGATAGAGAATAATGTTCTTCTGTCCGATGATGCTTACGCCGGCTTAGATAGGATGGGTAGGGCGGCAATATCATCTTTAGAGAATGCTTTAAAAGCAGTAGAAACTAATGAGATGTCTTATATAAAAGAGGTTCAAAGTCTAGAGAATATTGTTGACGAATTAAGATATGAATTAAGGCAAGGTCATATCGAACGTTTATCTCAAGGTATATGTATCTCAGATAATGGTGTGATTTATACTGATGCTATTATAAATATAGAAAGAATATCTGATCATTCTTTCAACATAGTTAATTATGTTAAAGATGAACTGGAAGAAGAATAGATAAAAAGTGCACAAAAATATTATTAATAAGTACAAAAAACTGAACAATCTCATAAGAATACAAAAATACTTAAGAAAGCCTTGATATTTTAACATTAATTAGGTAAAATTATCTGTGAGAATAATATATCAAGCATATTTTTATTTTTAATGTTGATACTAGAACTATATTTGGTATAATATTGATATGATATATATTTATCAATAAGATATATAAATAAACTATTAGGAGGAATGTAGATATGGCAGTAAAAGTAGCAATTAATGGTTTTGGACGTATTGGTCGTCTAGCATTCAGACAGATGTTTGGTGCAGAAGGTTACGAGATCGTAGCAATTAATGATTTGACAGATGCTAAGATGTTAGCACATTTATTAAAATACGATTCAGCTCAAGGTAGATATGACAAAGGTGATACAGTTGTAGCTAAAGAGAACTCTATCGTAGTGGATGGTACAGAAATTAGGATTTATAAAGAACCAGATCCATCAAACTTACCTTGGGGTGAGTTAGGGGTAGATGTTGTACTAGAATGTACAGGCTTCTTTACTTCTAAAGAAAAATCTCAGAAACATATTGATGCAGGTGCAAAGAAAGTTGTTATCTCAGCTCCAGCAGGTAATGATCTTCCAACAATTGTATTTGGTGTAAATGAAGATACATTAAAGCCAGAAGATACTATTGTTTCAGCAGCATCCTGTACAACTAACTGTTTAGCACCTATGGTTGATAACCTTAACAAGTTAGCTCCTATTGAAAAAGGATTCATGGAAACAATTCATGCTTATACAGGAGATCAGATGACTCTTGATGGACCTCATAGTAAGGGAGATCTTAGAAGAGCAAGAGCAGCAGCTGTGAATATTGTACCTAATACAACAGGTGCAGCTAAAGCAATTGCTAATGTTGTTCCAGAATTAGCAGGCAAGTTAGATGGTGCAGCACAAAGAGTTCCTGTTCCTACAGGTTCAGCTACTATTTTAATAGCAGTTGTTAACGGAAGTGTAACTGAAGATGATGTTAACAAGGCAATGAAAGATGCAGCAGATGCTTCATATGGTTATAATGAAGATCCAATAGTTTCTTCTGATATTATTGGTATCACTTATGGCTCACTATTTGATGCAACTCAGACTAAGGTTACTGACTTAGAGAATGGTAAATCTTTAGTTAAAATTACTGCTTGGTATGATAACGAAATGTCATATACAAGCCAGATGGTTAGAACAATTAAGTATTTATCAGAATTAGCATAAATATATTATTAGATCCATAAAGGGTCCGGTCTAACAGGACCGGACCCTTTTCATGATAATAAAAAGCTTTTTAGAAAGTTGATTTGGAAAGGGATAAGAATATGCTCAATAAAAAATCAGTAGATGATATTAATGTAAAAGGGAAAAGAGTCCTTGTAAGATGTGATTTTAATGTACCACTAGAAGATGGCAGAATTACAGACGAGAACCGTCTTGTATCAGCTTTGCCAACAATTAAGAAATTAATTAATGACGGTGGAAAGGTTATTCTATGCTCCCATCTTGGAAAGCCCAAGGGAGAAGCAAAACCTGACTTGTCTTTAGCTCCAGTAGCAGCAAGACTAACTGACCTTCTAGGACAAGAAGTTACATTTGCAAATGATGATAATGTTGTAGGTGAAAAAGCTAAGGCAGCTGTTTCAGCTATGAAGGACGGAGAAGTAGTACTTCTTGAAAATACCCGTTATAGAGAAGAAGAAACTAATAATGAAGATAAATTAAGTAAAGAATTAGCGTCTTTATGCGATGTATTTGTGAATGATGCCTTTGGTACTGCTCATAGAGCCCATTGCTCTAATGTTGGTGTAACTAAATATGTTGATACAGCAGTAGTTGGCTACCTAATGCAGAAGGAAATTGATTTTCTTGGTAATGCTGTAAATAATCCTGAAAGACCTTTTGTTGCTATCCTTGGTGGAGCAAAGGTTTCTAGTAAGATTTCTGTTATT
>CAYOAJ010000044.1:0-11404 GCA_964401895.1 uncultured Herbinix sp. | reverse complement strand
GTCTTCCTGATTATATAATTAATGAAGCTAAAAATCTTATGGGACAGCAAGACCAAAGCTTTGAAGATTTAATTAGTGAACTGGATGCTAACAGGATAACTATAGAGAAGGAACGGGAAGAGATAAGTAGATACAAAGAAGAAATCCGAAAGCTAGAGGAGAACCTTGCTAGGAAAAACGAGAATCTCGAAAACAGCAGAAACCGGATTCTTAGGGAGGCTAAAGAGGAAGCAAATGCCCTCCTTGCAGAAGCCAAGGACTTTGCAGATGGCAGTATTAAAAAATACAACAAGTGGCTACAAGAGGGTGGCAGCATTCAAGATATGGAGTTGGAACGTAGTCAATTAAGAAAGCTAATGGACAAAACACAAGAAGGATTACCTAAGAAACCCAGGAAAAAATCAAGCAATAAAAAATTAGACCCTGAAGATATAGAAATTGGTGATAGTGTAAATGTTCTTAGCCTAGGCTTAAAGGGTACCGTAAATTCCCTTCCTAACTCTAAAGGGGAAGTCGATGTTCAAATGGGAATTTTAAACTCTTGGGTTAATATTAAGGACCTAGAACTTCTTGAGAAAAAGTCAAACACCTCCTCTTCTAGTCATGCTGAGAGGGGAGCAGTCAAGAAGGTTAAGATGTCAAAAGCTTTAACTATACGACCAGAAATTAATCTAATAGGTAGAACCGTGGATGAAGCTATAGGAGAATTAGATAAATATTTAGATGATGCTTTCCTAGCCAATATAGACAAAGTAACTATAATCCATGGTAGAGGTACTGGCGCCTTAAGAAATGCAATTCATACACATTTGAAAAAAGTAAAATATGTTAAATCATTTTATCTGGCTGGATATTCAGAAGGAAATGATGGTGCCACAATAGTTGAGTTTTAACTTACACTTATAATTTGTTTTGAAAGGGGACTTCACAATGACTAAGCAAAAAATCTTAATTGTAGATGATGATGAAAATATAGCAGAATTAATCTCCCTATATTTAACCAAAGAATGTTTTGAAACCCTTGTTGTTTTAGACGGGGAATCAGCCCTTGAGAAGTTTGCGGACTATAAACCCAACCTTATCCTCCTTGATATTATGCTTCCAGGTGTGGATGGTTATGAGGTATGTAGGGAGATTCGCAAGACTTCAAATGTACCTATTATTATGCTTTCTGCTAAGGGGGAAACATTTGATAAGGTTCTAGGCCTAGAACTTGGTGCTGATGACTATATTATTAAACCTTTTGATTCTAAGGAGTTAGTGGCTAGGGTTAGGGCTGTTCTTAGAAGATTCAATCCTGAGATAAGTGATGATAATTATTCCCGTGGGGATTACGTTTCCTATACTGACCTTATTGTTAACTTAAGTAATTATTCTGTACAGCATAAGGGGCAAAAGGTTGAGATGCCACCAAAGGAATTGGAGCTCTTATATTACTTGGCTTCACACCCTAACCAAGTCTTTACCCGTGAGCAACTACTAGATCAAATCTGGGGTTACGAGTACTTTGGAGATACCAGAACAGTTGATGTTCATATTAAGAGAATTAGGGAGAAACTAGGGGATGAACATGATGATTGGAGAATTTCAACTGTATGGGGAATTGGTTACAAATTCGAATTACAATAGTATAAAGCAAGTCAATTAATTATATTAAGCGAAAGGAGCATATCGTATATTATGAAAAGAACATTAAGTGTTAGACTTCTAATCTGTTTTTTAATAGCTACATTATCATTTTTTTTATTACTTAATACATATGGTATGAACCTTCTTTCTAAGCGATTAACTAAAAAAAAGGAAGAACAGCTTTCCTTGGAGGCTAATTTAATTGCCTCTGAATATTTGGGTAGCTTTTATGGTGACAGTTATTCAACGGAACATTTAAATGCCATAATGAAATCCCTAGAAAAATATCTTTCTATACGTATCTGGATCGTTAACCCATCAGGTGAAATTATAGTTGATTCTTCCTATAGTACTCCTTTAGAAAAAATTAATATAAATGATTTGGATCCTGATTTTTTAGGAAATACAGTCCACTATCATACGGAATTCCCTGGATTATTTAATGAGCCCATGCTAAGTTATATTCACCCTGTAGTAAGTAACTATAGGGTTCGTGGCTATATTGTCCTTCATTCACCAGAGAAACTTATAGTAGACCAAACCTATACCTATATTGATGTTATAAATCTTAGCTTCCTTGTCTTCTTCTTAATCTTATTCGCCATCTTTGCATATATTTATTACATAACAATAGTACCATTGAATACTCTAATTAAAACTGCCAAAGAATATGGAGCAGGAAATTTTGAATATAAATTCACTCCCAGGGGTCTTAAGGAATTTAGGGAATTAGGCAATGCAATATCATATATGGGGAGTGAACTTAATAAATTAGACGACTACCAGAAAAAATTTGTTGCCAACATATCCCATGATTTCCGCTCTCCACTTACATCCATTAAGGGTTTTGCTGAGGCTATTTTAGACGGAACAATACCACGAGATATGCAAGATAAGTATTTGAATATTATACTTTTTGAAACAGAACGTCTAACCAAATTAACATCTAATTTATTAGAATTAAATAGATTCCAAGGTAAAAAAGCATTGTTAGATATAATATCTTTCGATATAAATCACATCATAAAACAAACAGTAGAAAGTTTTGAGAAAATATGTATTGATAAGAAAATAACCTTAAATCTAGTATTCTTCGAAGATGAAAGCTACGTTGATGCAGATATAGGTAAGATACAGCAAGTCTTATACAACCTAATAGACAATGCCCTCAAGTTTAGTGATACAAACTCTAGCGTTATAGTCTCAACAGAAGAAAAAGGGGAAAAGCTCTTTGTATCCGTCAAAGATAAGGGTATTGGAATAGCTAAAGAAGGTCAAAACAAGGTCTGGGAACGTTTTTATAAGACAGATGCATCTAGAGGTAAGGACAAAAAAGGCACTGGATTAGGTCTTTCTATTACTAAAGAAATCATCCAGGCCCATGGCGAGAACATTAACCTAATATCAACAGAAGGGGTAGGTTCAGAATTCATATTCTCCCTGCCTAAATCCGAAGAGTAATCTATTGATTTTTAAAAAAATTATTTTGGCGAAGAGCTTCATAAAGAATAATTGATACGGAATTCCCTAAGTTTAAAGATCTAGTATCACCTACCATAGGAATTCGAATACAATTTTCTTTATTGTTAGCAAGAATTTCTTCAGGTATACCTCCACTCTCCTTGCCAAACATAATATAGCTATTAGGTTCATATGATACATGGCTATAAGTCTTTTGAGCTTTGGTAGTTGCCATATATATTTTTACATTAGGGTTTTTACTTACAAAATCCTGATAATCATCATAGACACTAAGTTTCAAATCACTCCAGTAGTCTAAACCAGCTCTTTTTACTGCTTTATCATTCAGCTTAAAGCCCAGGGGTCCAATCAAATGTAATCCACTATTTGTTGCTACACAGGTCCTACCTATATTACCTGTGTTGGCTGGTATCTCAGGTTCTAATAATACAATATTCATCTTATCTATTATTCCTTTATAGCAACATTCACCTCAATAACCTTATTGTCTTCATAGGTCATAGGTATAGAGATGTTTTGTGCATACTTTGTTGAAAAAGACATAGTTCCTAGACCAAGGGTAGGAGGGGTTATGTCTATAGCAATTCCCTTATTTGAAAAGATAGTAGCTGCATTTCCCATAATCATATTACCAAGTTCAGCAATTGCGCTTTTGGATATATCATCCATCTCAGTTATAGGCATCATTATCATCCTTGATGCAAGATCTAGGGCAACAGGTTCATTTAAAACTATCATTACCTGCCCTTTTCTCTCACCAGTAAAACCTATTATAATTATAAATGTGTTATCTAAAAAAATTGGTTCCTTAATATGTGGTTTTCCAAGCTTTACATCTACAGTACACATTTGCTTTAGTATTTTGGATGAGGCCATCAAAAAAGGGTTAATATGGTCTACATTAATTAAAGTCATTGCTACCTCCTTATGTATTATCTCATGTAAGAACTAGTTGTTTGTCTATTTATCCTCTTTGTGTCTTTTAATAAAATTTTCTATTTTTTCTAAGGCAATTTTAAGATCATCAATAGAATATGCATACGATATTCTAAGGTATCCTTCACCACAATCACCAAAAGCACTACCTGGTACTACTGCAACCTTTTCCTCGTGTAATAAATTTGTGGCAAACTCATCTGAGGTCATTCCAAACCTTTTAACACTAGGAAATACATAAAATGCACCATAAGGCTCAAAACAGTCCATGCCCATCTTACGTAGTGAATGAACTAGGAATCTCCTACGTTTATCATAGGCTTCCCTCATCATGTCCACATCTTTGTCACTATTTCTCAGGGCTTCAATCCCAGCATACTGACTTGTTGTTGGGGCACACATAATTGCAAATTGATGTATCTTTATCATCTGTGTAATTATATATTCTGGTCCAACTACATATCCCAGCCTCCATCCAGTCATAGCATGAGATTTTGAAAAACCATTAATAACAATAGTCCTTTCCCTAAGACCCGGAAATGAAGCTATTGATACATGTTTACTTCCGTATGTAAGTTCTGAATATATCTCATCAGAAATCACATAGATATCATTGTCAACTATTACATCTACAATTTCACTTAAATCTTCATAATTCATTATTGCACCAGTTGGATTGTTTGGATAAGACAAGATAAGTATCTTAGTCTTGTCAGTTATAGAATCAAGCAATTGTTGTTTAGTAAGCTTAAATTCATTTTCTGCCTTCAATTCAATTACTACTGGTTTGCCACCTGCAAGCAAGGTACAGGGATAATATGAGACATAACTTGGTTGTGGTATTAAGACTTCATCACCAGGATCCAGCATGGCCCTTAAGGCAATATCAAGAGCTTCACTACCTCCAACTGTTACCAGGGTCTCCTTATTATGGTCATAATCCAAATTATATTTTCTCTTTAAAAAATTTGTAATTTCTATTTTTAATTCCTTCAACCCAGCATTTGACGTATAGAAGGTTCTTCCTTTCTCCAAGGAATATATTCCTTCCTCCCTTATGTTCCAAGGGGTATCAAAATCTGGTTCTCCTACACCAAGTGATATTGCATCTTCCATCTCACTTGCGACATCAAAGAATTTACGGATCCCAGAGGGTTCTATTTCAAGGACTTTTTTTGATAGTGGATTTCTCAAGGAACAATCAACATCCTTTCATCTTTCTTACCTTTAATTAAGGGGAGTCCATTCTCTTTGTATTTTTTCATTACAAAATGAGTTGATGTACTTAATATACCCTCCATTGGGGCAAGTTTTGCAGATACAAAACCTGCAACCTCTTTCAGTGATTCACCTTCAATAATTACTGTAAGGTCAAAGCCACCTGACATCAAATATACTGACTGTACTTCATCAAATTTATAAATTCTTTCTGCAATCTTATCAAATCCTAGACCTCTTTCAGGGGCAACTTTCACCTCTATTAGGGCGGTGATTCGTTCGCATTTGACTTTATCCCAGTTGATTAAAGTGGGGTAACCACAAATTACGTATTCATCCTCCATCTCTTTAATCAATCCTGCTACTACTTCTTCTGTAGAGCCTAACATAATAGCCAACTCTTCTGCCGTCAATTTGCTATTTTTGTTGATTGCATTAAGAATTTTTTCTCTCATTTTAATTCCCCCTATTCCTTTTTATTATCTATCTTTATATATAATTTACTAACTTATAAAGTTCGTCTCTTTTAGGAGCTTGAAGACAACGGCATTCTTCTCCATTTACAACAAGCCTATCGATATTCTCAGTCATAAAACCAATCACACTTGCCTCAATACCCTCAGCCCTAAATTTCTTTACTAGATAATAGGCCTTATCACTAATCATTATAATTATTCCTGAAGACATTAACCTATATGGATTTATATTATAAAATTCACATATCTCTACGGTTTCCTGCTTTAGTAGAATCTTATGCAAATCTACCATTAGACCTTCCCGTCTATTTTCTCCCATTTTCCAAAGACAAGCAAATATTCCACCTTCTCCTACAGGATATATAGAAGTCACACCAGCTTCTTTTGCAATGTCTATATCCCTAGATAGGGATATAGATTCTGTGATTCTTTTTGCCTTATTCAAAAAACTTTGATTATATCTTTCTAACAATTCTTCTTCTTTTTCTTTAGCAATTGTAGCAGTACCCTCTAGGCCAATCCAATTTGTCATCACAATTTCTTGTCCTGGCTTTGCCTTAATGGAAAATCTATTAACCTTCATTTTCTTCCACTTCTAAGGGCTCTTCCTCATGAATATCTTCATCTATATCTACTGGAAGGTCTTGCTTTGGGGGAGCCTCATCCTTTTTCTTCTTATCTTTATCCTTATCTTTTTTATCTTCTTTTTTATCATTATCCACTACACTATTTACAGGCTCACTATCATCTTCTGCTTCCTCTTCCACAACAGGTTTTGTACCTATAGTAACGTAGCGAGGGTTTGCATTATAATAACTTTTGTTTACTAAAGTTTCACTAACTTTTTCATCGTTAATATAAACTTCTTTATATAACTCTGTTACATAACCTGTATGAGCAGATTGGGTAACCCTTCTATATGTTTCTAGTTGATTTGGATCTTTTGTTACAACATCTGCTGGAGGTGGGGTTTCTTTTAGAACCCTAGTAACATACTCTATTCTTCTATTAGAATCTCTATTTTCATATCCCCAGATGTTAAATGTTATCTTTCTTCCCTCTGTAAAGGCTTCTATTATAATCGGAACATCTGTATTGTTTTTAAACTTTAGATCCTTATAAGTCCCTGCAATAGCTGCATCTCTAGATAAATCTGCATAACTTATAGTCATTGAATGGGCCTGTCTTTCAACAATTTCAAGCTCTGCATATAGGGCTGCATTATATAATGTTGTAGTAACTTGGCAAGCACCGCCACCAATACTATCTACTACTTTACCTTGTGCATAAGCTCCTGCATTGTAATATCCATTATCCACAGTAAAAGGTGTTAAATATTCATAGGCCGAAAAAACCTCTCCAGGATATATAAGGGCATTATCTATTAACTTTGCACCATTTGCCAGGTTTGCCGCCCTTCCTTGGGCGCTGTTTGCATATGTTGTAGAAAATGATCCTAATAAAGCGTTACATTTTTCCACAATATCCCTTGTGTACAAGGGCACATCATCAGACATTATGGCTTCTACAAAGACATCTGTCCTATTCCAGTCATTAGAGATAATGTCTGCAATCATATTACTTGTCTCTTCTACTTCTACTTTATTACCAATCTCATGGTCTGTATATACAAATCCACTATTGGTTTTCTTAACACTTGCATTTACAGGTTTAATATTGTAACTTGCAACATTTTCTGCTACTAGTCTTTCAATCTTATCTTCATCTACTGTATATTCAGGGAGGTATTGATGTCCTCCAAACTCGATATCTTTAAGTTCTTTATACCTTTTGATTAAATTTCCACTTTTACCTATGGATAAGGCCTGGTCTATATAATCATTATCCAACATCTCATATCCCAATTCTCCCAAATCAGAATATACAACATTGTCATTTACCATAATGGCAATGCCCTTTTCACGTAAACTGTCAACAAAGTCTTCTAAAGCTGCCTCAGCTTCTTTTTTTGTCATTCCACTAACGTCAACTTCATCAATAAAAACTCCTTGACAGATTCTTTCGCTTTCTTCTGCTAAGACAAGTGATGTATTTCCTAAAATCATTAATACAAGAAATACAAGGAATGTTATGGTTTTCATTTTCTTTCTTCCCATTACTAATCCTCCTAACTAAAATACTACATACACATACATAGGTTGATTGACTTTTATCCAATCATTATGTATATTTATATTAAAATATATTAAAGATTCCTATAATGCTAGGAACTAGCATAGCTAAAATTATGCAAACTATAATAACCCTAGAAACTATTTTTTTAACTTTCTTATTATTAAAATTCATTTTTTCACCTCATTCTATTACTTTGATATCTTATAAGATTGGAGACTACATTATGAAAATACCTTTTATATTTATCTCAGTTGTTTTCGCCGTGATATGGGTAAAGTATGCTACTAAAAAAAGTGATAATTCTATAGAAAAGTCCAAAGAAGAATTTTGGGATAAGGAACATACAGCCAATACAACTAGAAAAGCTGATATTTCTCACCTAAATTATATCCAAATACCTGTGGACAAACTTCCTATGCACGATCAACATAATCCAACTATAGATAAATGGCGTGATACAATACAAGACCTATCTAACAAAAAGATTCTTAACCTAACAGGTATTTCTAACACTGATTTAAAGCTAAAGTACGGCATTGGTAATCTAAATAGCTTGTCAGAGTATGATAACAATTATACCATTCTTGTTAGATCACTTCAAAAATGGGCCGAAAATTTATATAATAATAGCTTAATTGATGAAGCTACCCAAGTATTGGAATTTGCTATGGCTTCTTATACTGATATTGTCAAAAGCTATCGCCTTTTATCAAAAATATATGTTGAAACAAATAGCAGGTCTAAAATTGAAAATATAATCAATCATCTCACTGAAAATGATATTAATATACACCATAAAGAAAAGTTATTGGAAGAATTTAATCAATTAATTACTTCTTAAAACTATTATAACCTTCCTTTTACATCCTATTCTTTTGTACATATATTAAAAATCTTAGAGACTATCAATTTTATATTATATTCTATGATATTTCAAGCTTACATTCAAGCTTTATTATCATTTTTATTGCTACTGGGGCACCACTCTTTCAAAAAGCACTGATTACATCTGGGATTTCTTGCAGTACATATGGTTCTTCCCAAAGTAATAAGCTGAGTATTATATAATATCCATTGGCCTTCATCTAGTTTATCCATTAATTGAAACTCTATTTTTTCTGGATCCTCTTCATTAACTATCCCTAAGCGATTTGATATTCTCTTAACATGGGTATCAACAACAATACTAGGAATTTCGAAAATATTACTTCTAATAACATTAGCCGTCTTCCTTCCAACCCCTGGTAAAGTAAGAAGTTCATCTATATCACTAGGTACTTGACTATCATATTCTTCAAGAACGCGTTTGGCGGATCCAATTATGTTTTTAGCCTTATTCCTATAAAATCCTGTAGAATAGATATATCTCTCTAGCTCTTTTTGTTCCATTTCAGCAAAGTCTTCTACGGTACTATACTTTTTAAAAAGCTGCTCAGTTACTATATTTACCCGTTCATCAGTGCACTGTGCACTTAAAATTGTGGCCACTAGTAGCTGCCAGGGACTTTCATGATTTAGAAAGACTGGTACTTCTCTACCATACTCCCTATTAAGAGCGTCTATAATTTTATCTATCCTCTCCTGCTCTTTCATATTACATCTGCCTCCTCGGCAACAATCAGCTTAGCAGAATTACTTAAAGGATCCCTTGTAGTATAATCGAAAATAATATATTGAGCTTCCCCTACTGCCTTACCTTCCTCTGCAGATGCCCTTATATCAGAAGAAAACTTTTCAACCTTTGCGAACCTGTGATTAACTTCATGACTTTCGCAAGCCTTTCTTAAATGTCTATATTCCAATTGCTCTGGAGCATAGTCTGGTAATGCTTTCACATTATCCCTTAGACATAAATCCAAGTAAAGTATTTCCCCAAATGTTTTTAGGTCTTTACCCTGACATCTCTCCTTATAAAAGTCTAGTAGAATATCAAACCTTCGATTCCTAGAATGGTTCACCTTGTCTAACCCCTTATCCTTATAGTAATCATCTAAGGCTTCATACATATGAAATGGACTTTCGAATTCATGCTCTAGAAATCTAATGGAATAATTAAATTGGTCACTATTATGATAAACCTCCACCATCTCAGTAATTCCCTTTAACTTAATTATCTCATCATATGAAATCCAGTTGGTAAATAAGACTTCATAAGGTGGGGCGTCTTGATAGACAATGCCATACTTTTCACTATCCTCTTCAATAGGAGACCCCTTTAGAACCTTTAGAAAGCCCAGCTGTAGTTGGTCTGGCCTCATGGCATATACATCATTAAAGGATTTCTTAAATGAGTCATAATCCTCATAAGGAAGGCCAGCTATCAAGTCTAAATGCTGGTGTATATTTCGCTTTTCCCTAATTCTTTCTACATTGGATGCCAGCTTATCTAGATCCATTTGCCTTTGAATAGCTTTTATAGTTTTAGAATTAGTACTCTGAATCCCTATCTCAAACTGAACCTGCCCTGGCCTAAGCTCTCCTAGAAGTTCTAACTCCTCTTCAGTTAAGAGGTCTGCTGAAATCTCAAAATGAAAGTTACTAATACCATTATCATTCTCCTTAATAAACTTCCATATCTCCATGGCATGGTCTTTATTACAGTTAAATGTTCTATCAATAAACTTAACCTGAGGAATCTCATGGTCTAAAAAGACTTTCAATTCTCTTTTCACCAATTCTACATCTCTTAGGCGAATTCTCCTATCAACCGAGGATAGGCAGTAAGTACAAGAAAAAGGACAACCTTTACTACTTTCATAATATATAATCTTATTATCAAATTGGTCTAGGTCATCGTACATAAATGGAATATCATTAAGATCCAGGCCTTGTCTCTGACCAGTAACTTGGATCTTATCCTTATCATAATCCCAATCTTCATTGTCTAATAAAGCGCTCTTTTTATATGCAATACCATCAATCTGTCCTAAGCTATCCAGGTCTCCAAGATAGTATTTAACCAGTTCTAAGAAGGTCTGCTCCCCTTCTCCTATTACAATACCATCTAAACCCTTGTGAGTATTAAGGCAGTCTCTAACATCATAACTAACCTCTGGCCCACCAAACCATATCTTTACCTTAGGCATAAGCTTCCTTAATTCAGGAACAATTTTTGTAATCATATCAATATTCCATATATAGCAAGAAAAACCGATAAAATCAGCCTGCTTCTTATAGATATCTATAATTATATCATCCAAATGATTATTGATTGTAAACTCTATTAATTCTATATTATCCTTATATACTCCTGAAAAAGTTCTCAAGCTATGAACAGCTGGATTAGTGTGTATATATTTTGCATTCAATGCAACTAGTAGAAATCTTTTATTCATAGTAATCAATCTTCTCTCTTAATTTTTATAATATTAATATTCCCTTGAAATATAGTTTAACATATATACTTCTTTACATCTAGGATCAAAAGCTGGGCGCACCAAAAAAAAGGACAGCTTACGAACTGTCCTTTTTCGGAGAAGGTATTTTTGTTACTTATGGGGTGTAGCAAAAACTATATAATGTATTGG
>CAYOAJ010000043.1:0-11449 GCA_964401895.1 uncultured Herbinix sp. | reverse complement strand
TTCGATGTAGTAACAACATATAGGGTGCTTATAGATGAAGATTTTCAAGATATTATTATCGAAAACACACTGCACATTATAAGAAGTAAAGGCTATTATGGAGTAATCATATCAGCCCAATCTATTGATGAACAAAACCAATACCTTTTTACCAATTACGCCAGAAGATTCTCCGAAAGATTAGGCCAAGAAGGTTACCAGACATTAATAACTATTAATCCAAATATTAATACAATTGAAGATGAAGTGATATTTGAAATCCTGGACTATGGAACCATAGCACAAGCTGTTGATTCAATTCTGTTTTTAGAATATATGTGGGGCCTTGATATCATCCCACCAGGTCCAATAATATCAGTCAGAGAACAGGATGTCTTCTTAAATTACGCCCTAACTCAAACTGATTCACAACATATCGTTGTTGGCATTCCAACCTTCGGATACAACTGGGAACTACCATATATAAGTGGCTACTCTAATTCTGAATTTTTAACTGAAGACAATGTTATTAATCTGGCAAGAAATGTAGGTGCATACATCCAGTTTGATGAAGTATCACAAAACTCCTATTTTTATTATGAAATCGAAAATGGTGATACGGTTCTTAATGTTGTTTGGGCTGTAAATGCTCAAACAGTTGACTCCCTTGTAAAACTATCCTTGGCAAAAGACATAGATAAAATAGGCATATGGAATATCATGTACTTTGATGCCCAGCTTTGGCTTGTGATAAATAGCCAGTACGAAATTGTAAAACATTTCTAAAATGGGACGAGGGACCTGTCCCTACGTCCCACGACGGGCCCCTGCGTTACACTATACTCCCACATAGGCCTTTATAAGTTTAAATGTGTTCTCTAAGCCCTTTTTATGGGTCCTTTCCATTCCATGGGACCCGTGAATTCCTTGACCTATTAGGGCTCCCCTAATATCATTTCCTCCACTTAGGGCTGCTGACACATCAGAGCCATAGTGGGGGAAGATATCCACAACATAGTCTATCTTATTCTTCTTTGCTAGAGAGATTAGATGACTAGTCAATTCATAATCATATGGGCCACTGGAGTCCTTTGCACAGATTGAAACTGTATATTCACTTCCATTAAGATCATCACCTATAACGCCCATATCAACTGCTACAAATTCCTTAATGTCTTCTGGAATCCAACTGGCTCCATAACCAACTTCCTCGTAGTTACTAATCAATATCTTCAAACTTTTCTGTGGAAGGATTTTCTTATCTGACATATACTTTAAAAGTCCAAGCAAAACCCCAACGGAGGCCTTATCATCTAAATGTCTTGATTTTATAAAGCCTTCCTTTGTATATTGAAATTGCGGCTCAAAACTTATATAGTCACCATTATTAATTCCTAGCTTGTCTACATCATCTCTGCTTTTAACTATCTCATCTATTCTAATATGCATATTTCTCTCATTACGGTCCATACTCCTTGCATCATCATAACTATGTACAGATGGACTATTTGCCAGAATAGTTCCAGTGTAGTTCCTCCCGTCCCTGGTGTGAATCTTGCAATAGCTTCCTTCAACGCTAAACATCGTATATCCACCAACAAGAGCGAATTTTAAAGTCCCATCTCCCCCTATAGACCGTACCATTGCCCCTAAGGTATCTATATGGGCGGTTAGTCCTAAGGTCTCATTGCTTTTACCTTCTACATTAATTATTAAGCCACCCTTTTGGTTGCTTTCAGATGAATATCCAAACTTTTTTGCTTCTTCTTTTACAAAATCTATAGCTTCCTTAGTATATCCTGACGGACTAGGAATGTTCACTAGCTTTTCTATTATTTCTATAATATAGTCCATATCTTTCATATTAAACTTCCTTTCCTATGCTAAAAATGCAAAATATATAATTACTACAGCGCCTAAGATAATCCTATACCAACCGAAGGCCTTAAAATCATTCTTCTTAATATATCCTAACAAAAATCGGATTGCCAGAATTGAAACAACAAAAGCCGTTAGCATGCCAAACAAAAGCACTGCCAACTCCGCAGAAGTAAAGGCTAACCCAAACTTCCAAAGCTTTAATGCACTGGCCCCAAACATAACTGGTATAGATAAGAAGAATGAATATTCAGCTGCAATAAATCTTGATGTTCCTAAGAGAATTGCACCTAGAATTGTTACCCCTGACCTAGATGTCCCGGGGATTATTGCTAGAATCTGAAAAACACCTATAAGAAAAGCCGTCTTATAAGTTAAATCATTAAAATTATTGATCCCAGCTTTCTTATCTTTATTTCGGTTTTCTATTATAATAAACAAGATACCATAGATAATTAGCATCAAGGCTACAGTCTGATAATTATAAAAGTTATCATTAAACCAATCGTCAAAAAAGACCCCAACTAGCCCTGCGGGAATAACACCAACAATAACCTTAAACCAGATTTGCATAGTGTCTTTCTTTTCCTGGGTTGACTTTTTTCTAGATAGGGGATTCAATTTGTTAAAATATATCAAAACAACAGCCAATATAGCCCCTAGCTGAATAACTACAAAAAACATTTCCATAAATGCATCTGAAAAATCTAGTTTAATAAACTCATCAACTAAAATCATATGTCCTGTACTACTAATTGGAAGCCATTCCGTAATACCCTCCACAATTCCTAATATAAATACATTAAAAAGTTCAATAAGCACAACATTTTCCTCCAAATCATCCAAAGATAAAATTCACAACGTAATAATATTAATGTTTTTTACATACTATTGCAAGCAACTTCCACATATTTTATTCACAAAATACAAAGAATAGCTCATAGTATAATAGAAGGGAACATAAAACTAAATAGGTAGGTGAATGATAATGTCAAATAAAATTAAATATTTTCTAGCTAGTAACACAAAAAGAGGATTTATTCCCCTCTTCGAAGACATCAGAAAGCCTGAAGAAGGCAATCATTTTTATATCCTAAAAGGGGGTCCTGGTAGCGGTAAAAGCTCCCTAATGAATAGGATTTCTAAGACCCTAGAAGAAAAGGGTCACAAGATTGACTATTTCCCCTGTGCCAGCGATCCTAATTCTATTGATGGGATATTGGATTATGATGCAAAGGTAGCCATTGTAGACGGAACAGCTCCCCACACCATGGACCCTTCATGCCCAGGAGCTTATGACACTATTATTAATATGGGAGAAGACTGGGATAAAGAACATTTAAGAAAGAATAAAAAAGACATAATTGAAATCTCTAAAAATAAAACTAATAGCCATAAGGCCGCAACATCCTGTATCAAATCAGCAGCACTACTTCTAGAAGAGAACATGAATATGTCAAGGGAATTTATTAACCAAAGTGCTATAGATGCATGGACAAAGCGTTTAACTAAAGAACTATCCCAAGGCAAAGACAAGTCCTACCCATTATGGCTAGGTCTAGAACAAAAGCGACTCCTTAGTGCTGTATCTGTTGGAAAAACTGTCTTTTTTGAAGATACTCTTAAAAGCTTATGTCCTAAGCTTTATGTTATAGAGGATGACTGGGGTAGTGCTTCTAATCTTCTGCTAACCCGGCTTCATAAATATGCCTTGGATAACAATATTCCAATAATAACATGCTATTGCTCCATTAGTACTCCTGATAAAATTGACCATCTTATTTTTCCTAGCCTTGAAATAGGGTTCACAAACTCCAATTCATTTCACACCGTCAACAAGGACCAGACAATTTCAATCTACGGCTTAATTAATAAGATGAATACCACTGTCCACTCTACTATGAGGCGTAACCTTTCCTCGGCAAGGCAGCTTATTAACACAGCTAATAACCATATTAGCCAGGCCAAAAAACTTCACGATGATCTTGAGAAATATTATGTTGCTGCTATGAATTTTGATAAAGTAGATAATATTTATGATAAAATGATAAATGAAATATTAGATTTTGAATGATATAGAATTCATAATATGATAAAATAGTATAAATGAAATAAATGAAAGCGAGGACTTTATAATGAAGATTGTTGTCTTGGCAGGGGGAACTAGTCCAGAAAGAGACGTGTCCCTGTCCACTGGAGCTATGATTTACAAGGCCTTAAAAAGTCGTGGCCATAAAGTAGTTTTGTTAGATGTATACTTAGGATATGAAGGTAATATTGAAAATATATTTGAGGACGACCGAGATTGGGCTGCAAATATAGGAGCTATTCAAACCCATAACCCTGATATAGATTCTATAAAAGCCCTAAGAGGATACCAATCCAAAAGTTTTTTTGGTAAGGGAGTAATAGAAATCTGCCAGGAAGCAGATATTACATTTCTTGCACTTCACGGAGAAAATGGAGAAGATGGTAAAATCCAGGCTACATTTGACCTACTTGGGATTAAATACACAGGCACCGATTACACTAGCAGCACTCTAGCAATGGATAAGGCTATCTCCAAAGAGATTTTTTCAGTATATAAGATTCCCACTCCAGAGGGAATACATATAAAAAAAGGTGAGGCATTTGACTGGAATCACTACCCTTGTGTTGTTAAGGTAAGTAACGGCGGTTCTAGTGTTGGTATAAGCATAGTAGAATCTGAAGAAGGTATGGAAGAAGCCCTGGCAAATGCATTTGCCTATGGAGATGAGGCTATTATAGAGGAATATGTCAAAGGCCGGGAGTTTTCAGTAGGAGTTATTGAAGATAAGGCCCTACCTGTTATTGAAATTGCACCAAAAGAAGGTTTTTATGACTATAAGAATAAGTACCAGGCGGGAAGTGCTATTGAAACCTGTCCTGCAGAAATTAGTGACCAAGATACTAAGAGGATGCAAGAAATTGCTGAAGATGTATTCAAGGCTCTTCGTCTTAAAACCTACGCACGAATGGACTTTCTTATGGATGAAGACCATAAGATTTACTGCTTAGAAGCTAATACTCTTCCTGGCATGACTCCTACTTCACTGCTTCCCCAGGAAGCTTTAGCGGTAGGTATTGGTTTCGAAGACTTATGCCAAATGATAATAGATATCTCAATAAAGAAATATAAGCTTAACAAGCTAGGAGAATAAGCATGAAAAATATGACCTTAAGCAATATAGCTGCTGCCTGTAATGGCCAGCTAATTGCTTTTGATAAAAATACTAATAAAGAAGTATCTGGGGTGGTAATCGACTCAAGGCTAGTTGAAGATAACTTTCTTTTTATTGCCACCACTGGAGAAAGGGTAGATGGCCACGATTTTATTGAATCTGCCTTTGAAAAAGGGGCTAGTGCTGTTCTCTGTGAGAAGGCTCTAGAAGATCCAGAAAGGCCTTACATACTCGTAGAGGATAGTTTTCTTGCCCTAAGGCAAATAGCCACATTGTACCGAATGCAATTAGATATTAAGGTGGTTGGCATTACTGGAAGTGTAGGCAAGACCAGCACAAAAGAATTCGTTAGCAGTGTCATTTCACAGAAGTACAAGGTCTTAAAAACAGAAGGGAATTTCAATAATGAAATCGGACTACCACTTACTGTACTTAGACTAAGGAATGAACATGAAATTGCTGTACTAGAAATGGGTATAAACCATTTTGGAGAAATGCACCGCCTAAGTGAAATTGCAAAGCCAGACATTATCTTAATTACTAATATAGGAGATTCCCACCTAGAGTATCTTGGTTCTAGGGAAGGGGTTTTAAAAGCTAAAACTGAGATATTTGATTTTATGAAGGATGATGGCAAGGTTATTCTTAATGGTAATGATGATATGCTAGCAACAATTCAGGAAGTCAAAGGACAAAAAACTATTTTTTTCGGCATTCCTGACAAGTCTAGCTTAAATGGATCTACACTAGATATATTTGCAGAAAACATAAATTCTAAGGGTCTTTTGGGCAGTACATGCCTAATAAAATTTAAAAATCAAAAAAGTCAGGCAATTAAGGTCAATATACCTATACCTGGCCATCATATGATTGACAATGCCCTGGCAGCTGCCGGGGCAGGCTTAGCACTAGGAATTCCTAGCCAAATGATTTCAAAAGGAATAGAAGAAGTTCAGTCCCTAGAGGGTAGAAATAATATTATTCTTCTTGACAAATATACAATTATAGACGACTGCTATAACGCTAATCCTTCATCTATGAAAGCGGCTCTTGATTTACTGGATATGGCTGATACAAGGAAGGTTGCAATATTAGGAGATATGGGGGAACTAGGTGATGACCAAGTTAGCCTACATAAGGAAATAGGAAAATATTTTACTACAAAGAAGATTGATATCTTAGTATCTATAGGCCCTCTATCTAAAAACATTTATGATGAAGCCCTAGATTCAACAGGAGAATTATATTATTATGAAAATAAAGAAGAATTTATTCAGTCCTTCCCTACTATTCTTGCTGAAGGGGATACTATTCTAATAAAAGCTTCTAACTACATGGGTTTTAAAGAAATCGTAGATATAATTGTTAATAGTTAGTATAAATACATCAACGCCAGAGTATGGAGTTGATGTATTTTACTTATAATTTACTTTTTTATCTTTACAATTTCCAAATAATT
The DNA here is from genome assembly GCA_964401895.1 of uncultured Herbinix sp. Classification (GTDB taxonomy): domain Bacteria; phylum Bacillota; class Clostridia; order Lachnospirales; family Lachnospiraceae; genus Mobilitalea. Next base: position 4,930 of record CAYOAJ010000043.1, on the reverse strand, counting down.
AGTATAATGGAATAAGTATGTTTTTTATAATTTAATAAGATAAGCTATATAATAATACTTTATTTTAATAACAATGATAATTATATCTAAGAAAGGGAGGAAAATATGTCTCTAGAAGTAAAAAGTATTACTAAAAAATATGGCGACAAGGTCGTTGTAGACAAATTGAATTTTGAGATTAAAGAACCAGGCGTATATGCACTTCTTGGAACTAACGGTGCAGGAAAAACCACAGCTTTACGTATTATTCTTGGAATGTTGGCAAACGATGGAGGGGAAGTTCTATGGAAGGGAAAACCTCTAGACGCTGTTAATGCCAATGTAGGCTATCTAGCAGAAGAAAGGGGTCTATATCCTAAAATTGCACTTTTAGATCAATTGCTTTACTTTAGCAAGCTTCGCAATGTTCCTAAGAAAACTGCGATGGAGAGGATTGAATATTGGTCTGACCGTTTAAAAGTAGATGAATATATATTTCCACCAAAAACTAAGGGTAGAAAAGCATCCAAATCAAACCAAGCTGACCAACTTTCCAAAGGAAATCAGCAGAAGATACAGTTTATGATAGCCCTGCTTTCTGATCCTGAGTTATTAATATTAGATGAGCCTCTTAGTGGACTTGATCCAGTTAATACCGATGTATTCAAAGGTATTATCAGGGAAGAGATTGCTAAAGATAAGTTTTTAATAATGTCCAGCCACCAGATGGCAACAATAGAAGAATTTTGTTCCGATATTACCATTCTAGACCGTGGTAAAACAGTTCTTCAAGGAGACCTTAACGAAATTAAAAAATCCTATGGACGAGTAAATTTATTTGTTAAATCTGATACTGATATTTCATCTTACATATCAGACTTTCAGCTACCAATTCATAATAAAACTCCTGAAGGACACCATTTAAAAGTGGAAGACGAAAATCAGGCAATGATGTTTTTAGAAACTTTAATTAAGGACAGTGTTCCTGTTGTAAAGTTTGAGCTAAGAGAACCTTCACTACATGAAATTTTTGTTGAAAAGGTGGGGAACAATCATGAAGAAGAGTAATATTGAAGGGTGGAAAGATGTCTTTTCCTTCACAGTAATTCAAACATTGAAAAGCAAGTCATTTATTATCACCTACTTAATTACCTTGGCAATCATTTTTGTATCTATGCCTTTGGTAAATAAACTTGCTAGTAATGATGAAGTAGACTCAACCCAGCCACTAGCAATACAAAAAGTTTATGTTTTTAATGAAACTAGCCTGCCTAATATGGATTTCTCTTTGATGGGGGAAATTGAGTCTGTATCTCATATTGAATTTGAATTTTCAAAAGATAATAAAGATACTATTTCAACTAATATAGAAGAAGGGGAAGATACTTCTGTCATCTTAACCATGGTTGAAAATGAAGGTTTGTATTCTTTAGACTTATTAAAGGCCAGCGATGGACCTGTTGAAGATCAAGACTTATATAACCTTGGAGTCCTTATTTCAGAGGGGTTTGAAGATTTTCGAATTAATACCATGAATATTGAACAAGATGCTCTTGATATTTTAAATGCACAAGTAACAACTAATGTAACCTATTCAGATGCTGAGGGAAGTCCTATCATTGAAGAAGACACTTCCATATCTGACAATGAATATTGGTTTATGTACGCCATACTATTTGTAATAATGATGATAAATGTAATGGGAGGCGCACAAATTTCATCTTCCATTATTATAGAGAAATCTTCTAGGGTGGTTGAAAACCTCCTTATTTCCATAAGACCTTTAGCTCTTATTGTAGGTAAAGTATTAGCAATGCTTACAGTTGTATTAGGGCAAGCGGTTTCATTTGTAGTTGTATTTGCTATATCTAATAAGCTAACAACTGCTGGAGGAAGTGAAAGTAGTACACTTGCAAGTCTACTACCAGAGGATGTCTTCTCTAACCTTAACGTAACTAATATTATATTATGTTTTGTAGTTGCTATTCTTGGTTTTATATTCTTATCATCACAGTAATTTTCTATATCTATTCTTCAAGATGCTAATTCTGGCATGACCCTATTTTACCTTTGTATCTTTGCTGGACTTTACATTGGTATGTTTGCTGCTGGATCAATGATGGGTACAGGAATGAATGCATTTTCAACCTTTGCACTTATATTTCCACTATCCTCCCCTTATATACTACCAGGGGCAATCTTAATAGGGGAAGTGACTTTGCCAATTTTGTCAATATCCTTGGCATTACTAATTTTATCAATTGCCCTACTATTTAGATTCACTGCAAATGTATATGAAACTTTAATACTATATAATGGTAACCCAATAAAAATCAAAGAACTTTTCAAGATGTCCAGGTCAGCCTAGAAGGAGGAAGGAAATGAAGAATAAATTTAGAGGATGGCAATCCGTTTTTACCTTTACCTTCCAACAAGCTACAAAAGGAAAGGGATTTCGTTTTGTCACAGCATTAGTATCATTTTTAATAATCGGAATAATTGTTTTAATAAGTGTTCTTGTAGCTAAACCTGATAAGGAAGAAACAACTGAACCTTCCCCAATTGACACCGTCTATGTATTAGATAATAGCGGCCTAGAAGAAACAGATTTTAAAGCTATGAACCCTGAATTTTCAGAAGAACATTTAGCCGATATAAGTTTTATTAATGTAAAGGATAAATCAGAAACTGAAGTCGTTCAAATGGCTGGTAAAAATTCACCTACATCTGTTGCAATAATTATATCTGCAACTAATGGTGAATATCAATTAGAAGCTAGGATTCCTTCTGAATCTGAAGTAGACGAAGATGATGTCTGGGATATAATTAATCCCATGATTTCTGCATTTGAGACCAATAAAATGCTACAAGCTAGTTTATCCATGGAACAATTACAAGCCATGCTAAAACCAGTCAATATTACGTACTTTGATATTGGTGAAAGTAGCAATGATTTTGCATTTATAATTAAAATGTTTGCTCCAATGATTTTTTCATTAATGTTGTATTTTATGTTACTAATATATGGGCAAACAGTTAGTAAATCTGTAGCTGAAGAGAAAACAACTAAACTTATAGAAACCCTGCTTATCTCAGTACGTCCTTACGGGCTAATTGCTGGAAAGGTTCTTGCCACAACCTCTGTAGCATTATTACAATTCGTAACATGGCTACTTTCAGCCTTTGTTGGCTTATATGGCGGCAACGCAGTGGCAAGGCACTTTTATCCAGAGTACCAAAACACTATAATAACAATAATTAATTTTGTTAAAGATAATATTGGAGAAACAGGCATGACTATTCCTGCAATTATACTAGCAATCATCGTATTCTGTGTAGGTTTCCTATTCTACTGTGTACTTGCAGCACTTGGTGGAAGTATAGCTACAAAAGCTGAAGACATTGCACAAAGTCAAGCCCTCTTCCAACTTCCTATGGTATTCAGTTGGATTATTTCTTATATGGCACCAGTGTCTGGAAACGAAAAGCTGGTAAGTGTCTTAAGATATATTCCTTTAACAGCACCTTTTTCTGTCCCTGTAGATTTAATAACAGGATCCATAGGATTAACTGAAGGTTTAATATCCTTAGCTATTATGCTAGTCTTTACACTACTTGTAATCATTCTATCAGGCAAGATATATCAAGGCCTATTACTATACAACGGACAAAAAGTAAACCTAAAAACAATTGCAAATATATTAAAAGCAGACGGCCGCTAGGTGACGTGGGACTGGGGCGTGTGACATAGGGACAGGTCCCTCATCCCATTTTTACTTAACTTTCCAGTTTGAGACAAGGGACCTGTCCCCCTGTCCCACTTATGGGTAAATGAACACTTTGGTACCTAGCTCACATTGGTCCCACAATATGTCCATGATTTCATCATCTACTGCAACGCAACCTGCAGTCCAATCAGAATCACTTCCATGGCCATGAATCATTATTTCTCCTCCTAATGGTGTATACCAGGGAGGAGTTCTTTTATTATTAATAGCTTCACTTATTTGATCATATTCATCTTTTGTGATTAAATCAGAATCTAGACCTTCTTTAGCATCCTCAATATTAGGATATGACAAGCCTAAAGATAGGTAAAACCGACTATTAGGGTTTTTCACACTAATATAATAACTTCCTTCAGGGGTTTTTCCATCCCCCTCTTGTATTTTATGACCAATTGGATTAAATCCTAGTCCTATAGGATATTCATCTATCAATTGGTCTCCTTTACGTAATTTGAGAACTCTTTCTGACTTGTAAACCTGAATAAAAAGTTCATTATTATTAATTAATTCGTTTATTTCCTCCATAAATTTTTCCTCATTATCATTATTGTTTTCATCTAAATCATTGTTTTTATCGGAATAGTGATTTTCATCAGAGTTTTTTTCTAATTCTTCTTCAGTAACAGAAATTACAGGTGTTATCTCCGTTGTAGATTCATTTTCTTGACTTTCTTCAAGCTCCTGTATTACTTCTTCCTTTGGCTTTTCAGCACACCCAACTAGTATGCTAACTCCTATAATAATGCAAAGTAATAAATAAATATTTTTTCTTGTCATGATAAACCTCCTTATGACGGAGTAAATTGTATCTCCATCCCGATTATCATAGCATGATTTTTTTAACTTGTATATTATGAATTTATTTTATATAAAACTCAAATACTATAAATGCAAACACTACAAATGGAGGTGAAGGCAATGGAGCCAACGGATCCTATTGTAAGCTCTCACACAAGTTCTAACCCGATTTTTGCGCAGTTCGCCGCTGGTGTATTTTCATCTGATATGGAACGAGATAATTATTTATCTGGACTTGATTCTGATACAAGAGAATATGTACTAAAGAATACAGATGATTTTCGTACTATACAAGATATAGAAGACTGCATAAACAAATTACGTGGAAATTAATAATTTTTGGGACAGGGGGTTGCTCATCCCCT
>CAYOAJ010000042.1:0-11473 GCA_964401895.1 uncultured Herbinix sp. | reverse complement strand
TAGGAGTAAAACCTGTGAACCCATCTAGATAAATCACACTATTTTTTAGCCACTGGGACTTGTCCATAAAATCATCCAAAAGTATAAGAACTTCTTCAGCTGTAATATACCTTTCCTTCATAAAGTCTTCAAAGCCCTCATAAACTGTTAGTACATCTGCTAATTTAGTTTTTAAGATCGTCTTCTTGTCAGAGGCCCTCATTAACTGACCAAAGTCTCCAGGGGCAATATTATACTGATATAACTCTGAAAGAAAAGACTTTAACTCACCAATAAAGCCATTCTTTTTCACGCTAGATCCAAAAAGAAGTAAATCCTTCTTCTTATCTGCTACAACCTTACGTATAACCATACTCTTGCCTGTATCTTCAAGAATAGGATAGTTACTGGCTCCCGTTTCATCAAATATTCTATATGCAAACCGCAAGAAACTTAAGATATCTACATTCATAACACCGTGTTTTGGATGCATATTAACTATATCTTTCTGGGTTTGCAGGGTAAACTGTTCTGGTACGATTATAAGATGTTCTGTATTAGTGTTCTTTTCAGACATATTAATAACATCCTGATACATTTGATAGGATTTACCAGAACCTGAACTTCCAAGAAATAGTTGTAAAGACATAAAAAACTCCTTTCATAAAAATATTTTCTGCATAAAATATAAATCTTATTAATACTATGTAATAAGATTAAGTCGATGTAGCTATATGCTCCGGAGGATAGAAATGGCCAATACTAAAATAGTTGTAATCCAATTAAAAGAAATTATATATACAGTGATCTTTGTCGCCTTAGGAATTCTTTTAATATTACTCTTGATATCCATGTTCAAACCTGATAAAAAAGATTCCCAAGAAACATCGGCACTATATAAGCCTGGTAAATGGGCAACTGCCGTAGAATTAAGCGATGCAGTCATTAACCTAGAAGTTGTTCTAGATGAGGATCATATTAACTCTGTTAATATAATTAATCTAGACGAAACAGTTACTGCTATGTATCCCTTAGTTCAACCATCTTTAGAGAAAATCAATCTGCAACTATCTGAAGGGATACCCCTTGATGAAATAACCCTATCAGAAGATAGCAAATACACGGAAACGCTTCTAATAGATGCCATCGCAACCGTTCTTGAAAAAGCGAAAGCCACACCTTGATGCTTTACATATCATTTCTTTTAAAGTGTAGTAAAACTTACTAACCCATATGCTAGTAAGTTTTACTACGCTTTTTTAACATATACTTTAACTACATTTCTTCTAACTGCTTTAACCAAATGGCTGAAGATGCGTCACTAGGCATTCGCAAATTCCCCCTAGGAGATAATGATACTGTTCCAACTTTAGGACCATCTGGTAGAGTGGACCTCTTGAATTGTTGGGAGAAGAATCTCCTATAAAATACCTTTATCCATTTTAATATTGTCTCCTCATCATAATCACTGGCAAATGCAATTTTAGCTAGGCGAAATATCTTCTTTGGCTCAAATCCAAATCTCATAAGGTAGTATAAGAAAAAGTCATGGAGCTCATAGGGCCCCACATAATTCTCTGTTATCTGAGCTATTTTCCCTTCCTTTGGTGGAAGAAGCTCTGGACTAACTGGTGTATCTAAAATGTCTGCTATAACCTCTTTAAGTTTTTGATCATTGCTAACTTGTCCAAAGTAATCTATTAGATGTTTTACCAGTGTCTTAGGAATAGATGTATTAACGGCATACATCGACATATGGTCTCCATTAAAAGTTGCCCATCCTAGAGCTAACTCTGACATATCACCTGTTCCAATTACAATACCATTATATTTATTAGCAAGGTCCATTAATATCTGTGTCCGCTCTCTAGCTTGACTGTTTTCATAAGTAATATCATGTTGATTTATATCATGGCCTATATCTTTAAAATGTTGTTTAACTGCCTTGTCTATTGGGATATCAAGTAAAGTTGCCCCTACACACTGGGTAAGAGCTAAAGAATTATTATACGTCCGCTCTGTAGTACCAAAGCAAGGCATGGTAACTGCTATAATTCCCTTCTTATCGTATCCTAGCTCCTCAAAGGCTTTTTCAACAACAAGTAGGGCTAATGTGGAGTCTGATCCACCTGACACTCCTATAATAGCCTTATCTGTTCCTATATGCTTCATTCTAGTTTTTAGTCCCATGCTTTGTATATCTGTTATCTTCTTACAATGCTCTTTTAGCTGACTAGGATCATCAGGTATAAATGGTGACTTTTCAATCCTCCTGGTAAGGTCCAACTCAGGCAATGATTCCTTAGCATCTTCAAAAGAAAAATATACAGTAAGATAATCATCTATAGTCTGATCATGGTAAGTATTCTTTCTTCTTCTTAAATTCCTTAACCTTTCAAGATCTAATTCCCTATATACCATTTCATTTGTGAAAAGTTCTGTCTCCCCTAGTATTGTTCCATTCTCTGCAATCATATTATGGCCAGCAAAAACCACATCAGTTGTAGACTCTCCCTCACCTGCATTGGCATAGATATAGCCACAGATAAGCCTTGCTGACTGTCCTTTAACCAATTCTCTTCTAAAATCATCCTTACCAATAAGCTCATCACTAGCTGATAGGTTAGCAATTACAGTTGCCCCTGCAAGACAATGAGATACCCCTGGAGATTGCGGTATCCATAAGTCTTCACAGATTTCCACAGCCAATCTAAAATCAGCCATCTCTTCACATTCAAATAATAACTTTGAACCAAATAAAACTTCTTCACCTAGAAAATTTATTGTAATAGGTTCTTCTATTCCACTGGAGAAAATTCTTCCCTCATACAATTCCGAATAATTTGGTATGCTTAGCTTGGGAACAAGTCCTAATACTTGGCCTCTTTGGATTACTGCTGCCACATTGTATATCTTTTCTCTATAATCAAAAGGAAATCCTACAATTATCAAAATATCTTTATCAAAAGAAAACTCTTTAATTCTTTCAATTTGTCCTAGGGCATTTCTAAGTAAAGTATCTTGAAGGAATAAATCTCCGCAAGTATATCCCGTAATCCCCAGCTCAGGAAATACTATTAAATTCACTTCCTTCTCCATGGCTTCCTTAATCATTTCAATAGTTCGATCTCCATTATAGATACAGTCTGCAACCTTTATATTAGGTGTTGAGGCTGCCGCCCTGATAAATCCATCTCTCATTAGCTAGCTCCTTTCAATTTTACAGTAGTTCTTTTTTATAGGGTAGTATTCTTATTATGTATTATGTTAATCTTAATTATAGGTTTCTTTATAAAATAATACAAGACAAAAAGAGCGGCCGAAGCCGCCTTTATCTTTTGTAATATACCCAAAATGCCGTTTCCTGTATTTTGACGCCTAGAATAAATCTAGGTGGGTAACCGCATGTATACTTCTGCCTTCCGCTGCATTGGCGGCTTGACATCCGTATCCAGATGTAGGAAACCCCTTTTAATCATGTAGGTTCAAAATAACAGGTATGTCGAACATTCCAGGAATTATTTTATATTTTTTTATTTCTTCATTTCTTAATGTAATCTTATTATATCTAATATAATAGTTTTTATCAAGGTCTTTCAACCTTTTCTTCTTGGTATCTTTTGTCTTCCATCACTAGTTGTGGAAAAGTGAAAACAAATTCTGTCCCTTCACCAATAACAGATTTGACATCAATCTCTGCTCCATGCTTTATTGCAATTTGCTTGGCTATAGTAAGTCCTAAGCCTGTGCCCTCTTCGTTTTGTTTAAGATTTGATGAGTAGAATTTTGTAAAAATATGTTCTAGGTCCTTAGGCTCAATTCCAACCCCTTCATCCCTAATAGAAACTTTAATTGTATTTTCCTTCTTTATTAATTCTATGCCTATAGACTTGTTTTCATCCGAAAATTTAATGGCATTATCTAAAATAACCATAAACATTTGTCTTAAACGGTCATAATCCCCCTCAACCATGTACACAGGACTTTCCTTAGATACCACAATTTTTATATTTTTCTTATCTGCCATGGCTTTTCCACTACGCATAATATCATCAATAATTTGTAGTAAATTAACTGGCTCTTTCTCTATTAGAAAATCAGGATTTTGCATCTTAGCTAGTATCATAAGATCCCCAACTAGCCTCTCCATAGATTTACACTCATTAAGCATCCTATCATAATACTGGACCTTTGTCTCCTCGTCTGTCACAAAACCATCTAACAAGGTCTCTGTGTAAGCCCTAACAACCGTTATTGGTGTCCTAAGCTCATGTGAAACATTAGCGAAAAAGTCCATCCTCATCTGCTCTAGATTCTTTCTTTCTTCATCATTTTCCAAAAGTTTTTCAGATAGAACGTCTACAGTCTTAGCAAGGTCTCCAATTTCATCCTTCCTATTGATTCCAGTCTTAATGTGATAATTCCCCCTTGCTAGTTGGGAAGCTGTTACCCTAATTCTAGATATAGGACTGGAAAGTCCCTGGGCAGATATAATACTAATAATAAAAGAAATAGTTAAAGCTACTAAACTACTAATAATAATTAAGGTAATACTATCCCTAACTACAATCTTTTTATTATTTACCATCATTTTAAGTAGAACTGCTCCAGATACTTCTCGGTTAATACCATAAACAGGCTGAGCAACTGTAACTGTCTCCGCCTCGTAAATCTTATCATATCCACTCTTTATCATTGGAATACCATCAAATGCACTTTTAAGTAGCTTTTCATAGTCTAGAACTTCTCCGGATTCCGCAATTTCTCCATATGTATTAGTAGCCATAGCACTATTCATAGGTATTGATGCATCTGGATTAGGAACAGTCCAGATGTCGTCTGATCCGGAAATTTCTTTTGAATAAAATACATAATCCAAGGCTTCATCATATTGACCATTTATTATAAACTTACTCATACGCTCAGAAATATTTTTTGCCTGATTCCGCAATTGTTCTTGATAGGTTTCAACTATTGAATCATCATATAGTCGAATAAAAATTAAACCAATTAAAAGTGCCGTTATAAGAAGCATTACAGCATAGTTTAAATACAGTTTAAAAAACAAGCGGTTATGAATACTTACCTTGTTTTCTTTGACCATAGTTACTCCTCAATTCCTGATATATAAAATCTTTTTATTCTTCTTCGATCTCAAACTTGTAACCAACCCCCCATATGGTTTTTATAGACCAATTTGGGTGTTCATGAACATCTATTTTAGCACGTAATCTCTTTATATGGGAATCCACTGTTCTGCTGTCTCCATAATAATCATATCCCCACAAGCTATCTAATAAATTATCTCTAGTGAAAACTTTATTAGGATTGCCTGCTAATGTCCACATAGTCTCTATTTCTTTCTTTGTCATCTGTACTTTATTATCATCAATGGAAAGACTATATTCATCTAAATTTATCTCAAGATTGTCTACCCTTATAATATTCTCTGATTCTGTCTTGTTATTAGTCATTCGTCTAAGTACTGCCCTTACTCTTGCCATAACTTCTCTTGGACTAAAGGGCTTAACAATATAATCATCTGCACCAATATCAAGACCCATAATCTTGTCAAAATCTTCTCCGCGGGCTGTTATCAATATAACTGGCACGTTAGACTTACTCCTAATCCTACGACAAACCTCGTACCCATCTTCCTTAGGCATCATTACATCCAGTAATACAACATCAGGCTCATGCTTTTTAAATAATTCTATAGCTTCTCTACCATCACTGGCCACAATAGGTTCAAACCCTTCCATCCTGGAGTATGTTGATAAAATGTCTGTAATATCTTTATTATCATCAGCTATTAAAATGTGCTGCATAATATGATTCCTCCTTCTGAGTCTTTTTCCCATCTTATATCCAAGTATACCATATTAATAACTTTAGTGTCTGGATATTTCTATGTATTTTAATTTTTAACATCCTTCATGTAGTTATTATAAGCAAGAAAAAGTCTTAAAACAAGTGATAAAAGATTTTATTTTAAAAACTAGAGATTTTATTGCCTTTCCTATACTTTGTTATAAAACATAGATTATGACACTTTTCTGACAAACATCCATGTTAGAGTGATTATAGATAGGATGTGACATGAAGAATTTCCAATTATCGGAGGAATTTTAATGTGCAAGAAAAATAAAATATTAAAAAGCTTTGCTATCTTATGCTTAATTCTTTTCTCTGCTGTGTTTTTATATTACAGCACTGGCCCAGTAATTGTTCAAGCAGCCCAGATAGATAATACAGAAAAGACTTCCATTAATAATTCACGCCTTAATATTAATAAGGTGTCAATTGTTAGGGATAAAACTTTTTCTTTAAAAGTTTACAATCTGAGTAGCAGAGCTAGGATAAACTTTAAATCTGATAACCAGGAAATTGCTTCTGTTGACAGCGATGGCTTAATTACAGCCAATAATGTTGGTACTACTACTATTATAGTAACTATTAGAGATGGTTCACAAACAACTAATCTAGAATGTGATGTTACAGTAGGTCCACCTGCATTCAGTGTTACAATGACTCGTTCAAGAATTATACTTGGTCCTCAAGATGTAGGCCAACTAAGGGTAATCTTAAAGCCAAGTAATACTGTAGAGGACGCAAAGTTTTCTTCTCACGATTCTTCTGTTGCTTCCGTTAGTACAGGAGGGCGCATTACGGCAAGACAATTAGGTTTTACTTATTTGTTTGCTGAGATTGATGCATTATACCTTAACGGTATTCGCAAATTTGCATCATCTTGCCTAATTGTAACGGAATTTCCATCAGAGGTTAGATCTTACTTTAATGACCACCCTGAATTGGATATGTTATCAACAGCGGAGTTAAATAATGCTTTAGAAGAATTCTTTACTGCTGAGGCAGAAAGCACCTCCTCAAATACTGATTCTAATAGCGATGACTTAATTAATAGCCTTGATAAATTCCTAAATGAAAAGTTCGATAATCTAGATGAGCTTCGCGAACTTAGGAATCAAGCTATTGCTCGGACTGTATCTTATAAATAGAAGCCATTTTCGGTTAATTAAAAACAAAGAGGACTGAAGAAATAGATTAAAGAATTTCTTCAGTCTTTTTTTGTACCCATTTAACTTCTTAATAAAAACTTACCTAGCTGGTATTTTTCTAATCACTTTTTTTCTTCTTTTTCATATGTTAATAATAGAATAAACGGATTAAGGTTTGATTTGATGAATAAAAATAAAAAAAAGATTGGTATTTATCCAGCAACAATGGGTACACAATCCTTTGGTGGCCTACAAGTTAGATGTACACAGCCTGGATTGGAACCGGTGGAAGGTTCCACTGTCTCTATTACTGCACCTGGCAATCCCAACGATGTTATAGAACAACTTACTACTGACTCTTCTGGTTTAACAGAAAGAGTAGAATTACCAGCTCCTCCATTAGAATATAGTCAAGAACCAAATTCTCAGCAACCATATTCCAATTATGATGTAATGGTTGAAGCTATTGGCTTTGAAAATGTTACATTTTCTAATGTGGAAATACTACCTGATGTATATGCGGAGCAAGATGCTATTCTCACCCCTGCACCCGTTCCAGGAGCCGAAGAAGTATATGTAATTGCCCCCCATACATTATACGCAGAGTATCCCCCTAAAATCCCCGAAGATGAAGTTAAACCCGTTGTACCAACTGGAGAAATCGTTCTTGACTCCGTTGTAGTACCTGAGTTTGTTATTGTCCATGATGGACCGCCCAATAGTTCTGCTCAAAACTACTGGATTCGCTTTAGAGATTATATTAAAAATGTAGCTTCCAGCGAAATTTATGCAACTTGGCCAGAGGCTACTATTTATGCAAATATACTAGCTATACTATCATTTACCCTAAATAGGGTATATACAGAATGGTATCGCAGCCAGGGTTATAACTTTACTATAACCTCCTCTACTGCCTATGACCAAAAATGGATTAATGGTAGGAATATATATCAAAATATAGGGCTAGCCGTCGATTCTGTTTTTGTAAATTACTTATCAAGACCTAACATATTACAGCCTATTCTCAGCCAGTATTGCGACGGTAACAGAGTACAATGTCCTAATTGGTTGAGTCAATGGGGTTCTAAGTATCTTGGTGATCAAGGAAATGCTGCTATAGAAATTTTAAGATTTTATTATGGAAATGATATTTATATTGATACAGCCCAAGAAGTCTCTGGAGTACCGGTCTCCTGGCCAGGAACCAATCTTACTGTAGGCTCCACAGGAAATTCAGTTAGAACTATACAACAACAGCTTAACCGAATTGCTCAATCATATCCCGCTATTCCAACAATAGCTGTTGATGGAATCTTTGGCCCAAGAACTGAAGAAGCAGTTCAAACCTTCCAACAAATTTTTAACCTTCCTGCCAATGGTATAGTTGACATGCCTACTTGGTATAAGATATCTTATGTTTTTGTTGGGGTTGCAAGATTAGCTGAATAAGAAATAGAGGTAAACCTATGAATAGACACCGCTCTCCCCATTACAAAAGTTCTATTATAAATAAAAATTTAGAAAAGAACATAAGAAGCTATCCTACTGAACTTGTAAGACAAAACATAGGTGGGCTTGTCATTAAAAGTACAACAGTCGGACTTGCACCAATTGAGAATGCTATAGTTAGAATCTCACAAGTTTATACTGCAATACCTACAATAATCGAAGACAGCATCTTTGGCCCACAAACCGCTAGCGCTGTGGAGACCTTCCAAGTAATATTCAATTTGCCAGTAACGGGTTTCGTTGACTTTCCAACTTGGTACCGCATATCCAGGATCTATGTTGCAGTGACGAGAATCGCCCAATAGTTACTAAAGCCCGGAAGACCTAGGGAAATCTTTTTGCAAGTTAGGTTTTTTAACGACAGGTATCATATAAAATAGTTTCAAAAAATCCATTTTATATGATACCTATTTTTAATCTTCTTCTCTTGCAAAAAGATTTCCCTAGGTCTTCCTAGTCTATTGGATCTAGTTTTGGCCGATAAGCTAAGATCAAAAGCCTCTATAAACTAGCTGTGACTTGGGGGATTGTATATTGATTTGCGCAGACCAGCTGAAAGTGGCGTTTATGTTTCGTTTAAGACCATGGGCAAAAATACGAGCTACTCTTTGAGTGTTTTTGCCCGCCTATGGGCTTAATAAGAAACATGCCACTTGAAGGTAAGGCAAGTCAAATTAATATACAATCCCCCAAGTCACTTATAGAAAGCTTCGAAGGCTTTTGTCACTATCCCTCATTAGCCATTTTCTTAACCTGAGCCAACCCATTTTTCACCTGGGGTATAAAGAGTATCACTACTGTCATAATAGCCTCAGGTAGGATATAAGAAGCATTATATATTAAGGAATAAATTACTACACTTTGCCCAGCTCCAGCTGCGGATCCAAAATATATTATCCCAGAAAGAACATGACATATATATCTTCCAAACACCCCTAATAAATATCCCTTGATAACACCATCTTTTGCATTAGAGAAAATACCTGCCAATCCCAAAGCTCCAAATGCAAGAGGATAGTCAATAAGTAACTGGATTGGTCCTACAACGTATGGCCCTAGTATAAGGTCTAGTAAGCCATAAGCAATACCAGTAACCAAACCAATCTTTGCTCCATATAGATAACCAACAAAGCAAATGAAAAACATACTAAAAAGTGTCATAGAACCACCTTGAGGCAAAGATGTAATTTTAAAAAAAGAAGTTACAACTGCAAGCGTCATAGACATTGCAGCAAAAACTAACTGCTTCACCTTAAGCTTCATGTTCCTACCACTAAAAGATGCCAGGGCTAATAAGAGTATAATAATTAATAAAAATAATCCTATATTTCCTGCCCTGGTAGGAGCATAACTAACACCCCATTCATCATTAATAGTAACAACAAAAAAATCAAAAATATTTTGTAGCATAAAAAATCCTCCTTTTTTGCTAAGGAGGGACCACTTGGAATAGCTTCCTTCCGCCGGTATTACCCGGATCAAGTAGTGAGGGTCAGTGTATAAGATACACACTTCTCAGCATAAGTGCTCCCCTAGCATAAATAAAATATATTATGTTTTTGTACTTATTTGTACTTTAACTAGTATAGCTTTTTTTAATATTCTTGTCAAGATTTCCTTAAGTAAAAAAGAGTACCTGTAGTAAAGACTACAGATACTCCCTATTATTTTTATGTTCTATTAAACTTATTATTTATTACATTCCCATTCCAGGCTGTCCTACTGGCATTGGTTCTTCCTCTGTTATATCAACAACAACTGCTTCTGTAGTTAAAAGTGTAGATGCTATGCTTGTAGCATTTTGTATAGCACTACGAGCTACTTTTGTAGGGTCTAAAATGCCTTTTTCAACCATGTCTACATACTCTTCATTAAGAGCATCGAAGCCAATTCCTTGGTCGCTTTCTTTAACTTTATTAACTATTACTGAGCCTTCTAATCCTGCATTGCTTGCTATTGCATATAGTGGAGATTCTAAAGCCTTCAAGATTATATTAGCACCAGTTCTCTCATCACCTGTTAGTGTTTCAGCAAGTTTAGAAACCTCTTTGGATGCATCTATAAATACAGAACCACCACCTGCTACAATACCTTCTTCTACTGCTGCCTTAGTAGCTGCTAAAGCATCTTCCATGCGAAGTTTCTTTTCTTTCATTTCTGTTTCTGTAGCTGCACCAACATTGATTACTGCTACTCCACCTGCTAACTTAGCAAGTCTTTCTTGTAGCTTTTCTTGATCAAATTCAGAAGTGGTTTCTTCTATCTGCATCTTAATTTGGCTAACTCTTGCTTCAATATCAGCTTTATCTCCAGCACCATCAACAATTATAGTATTTTCTTTCTCAACCTTAACTGATTTTGCACTTCCTAATTGTTCGATAGTTGTATCTTTAAGTTCTAGGCCTAACTCTTCTGAAATCACAGTACCACCTGTTAGAATAGCAATATCTTGAAGAATTTCTTTCCTTCTATCTCCATAACCAGGAGCCTTAACAGCAGCAACAGTAAATGTTCCTCTTAATTTATTAAGAACAAGTGTAGTAAGAGCTTCACCTTCTACATCTTCTGCAATTATAAATAGATGTTTACCTGACTGTACAACTTGCTCTAGTAGTGGTAGTATATCCTGAATATTTGTAATCTTCCTGTCAGTAATTAATATATAAGGATCTTCTAGATTAGCTTCCATCTTCTCCATGTCTGTACACATATAAGCGGAAATATATCCACGATCAAACTGCATACCTTCTACAAGTTCTAGCTCTGTCTTCATAGTTCTAGACTCTTCTATAGTAATAACACCATCGCCAGTTACCTTATCCATAGCGTCAGCAACTAATTCGCCTACAGTATCATCCCCAGCGGAAATAGCAGCTACTCTAGCAATTTGCTCCTTGCCTGTTATAGCAGAACTCATTCCAACAATTGATTCCACTGCAACATCTGTAGCCTTTTGCATTCCTCTT
>CAYOAJ010000041.1:0-11752 GCA_964401895.1 uncultured Herbinix sp. | reverse complement strand
TTGTCTCCGTCTTTTTCTGTTATAGTTTGCTTCCCACCACCAGTAGGTTGATCATTTTCATCTTTTTTACAACCAACTAGTATGAAGCTAAACATTGTAACAACAAGAATAAGAGCAAACAATTTTTTAAATTTTTTCATACTTTTACCTCCCTTTTTTTCCAACGAGTATATAAAACTTCTACAAATACTCAGTATTGGATAAATATATTTTAGCACTAATGCACAAGAACTGCAAGCTATAAACTATAGATAAAATAGAATTAATTATATGTATAGTGTAATTTGCTACTGTTTTTCATCTGTTTTGACTATAAATTGCTTTCTATACTGCAAAGGGGTCGTCCCTTTTAACTGTACAAATTTGCTGATAAAATAGTCCGTACTATTAAAGCCTACAGCTGTAGCAATTTCATATATCTTATCATCAGTTCTACGAAGTAATTCAGATGCCTTTTCAATCCTAAAATTATTTAAGTAATCTTTAAAAGAACAATTAAACTTCTTCCTGAAAATCTGACCCAGATAAGCACTATTAATATAATATTTCTCACTAAGAGATTTGAGGGTTAAATTTTCCTTGTAGTTTATATTGATTTCATTTATAACATTTGTAAGTGTACCTCCAAAAGTATTTTTTCTTAAGGAGTTAATATATTCAGCAAAATCCAATGTGAACTCTCTAAAGTAATCCACATCTCCTCTTACAACTATTCGATCATAATCCTCATAGCTGATAAACCTTTCTATATCATCATGTTCTAGTTCGGGCTCTAACTCACTGGCAATATTAACGATTTGAACTAATAAATAATCAATATTCATCTTTACCATCTCTGGCTCATAAGCTAAACTCTTAAAGTGATTACTGACAATTTCAATATGTTCTATCATTTTTTCCTTATCATTCATCTCAATTGTTTTAATTAAATCATCTAATTTTTCCTTGTCTAATGGATACTTGTTAACCTCAATCTCATCCTTTATATCATCATAAAATACGATTTCTGGACCAAAATTATTAACTTGAAATTTTTTCGCCACAACTGCAGACCTATAAGTTTCTTGTATCATTTTAATTTCTTCTACCATATGTCCTACATATATATATACCTTCTCCTCAAATCTAGATGATAAGTCCTTATGAAGTCTTTCAACGAATTCTTTATCATCTATCCCTTCGTCATCTGCAAAGGCTTTAGCATAAACAATAGCAACAGAATATTTAGTCATCATATCAGAAGGTAAATAAAGATGATACAAGTAATCACATAAAATATTTTTAACTTCTTCATATAGTAACTTTTGAATTTCTAACCTCTCTGCCTTTGTTTTATCATCAGGGGAAGTTTCCAGACCTATATATCTTATTGCCTTTACATCTCTTAAATGTTTTTTCAGATATTCATAATCATCTTCACTACAATCTCCAGAAAACAAATTATTAATATGTTGGTCAATAATAATCTTTTCTGAGTATTCTAACTTCTTTGTGTTTTCCTTCTCAGTAAAATGTTCTTGTCTGTAAGAATTTAAAACACTAATTAATTCTTCTTTCTTAACTGGTTTTAAAACATAATCAGCTACTTCGTATTGTATAGCCTTTTTTGCATATTCAAATTCATAAAAACCACTTAGTATTATAAATTTAATTTTTTTAGAAATGTGTTTTTTTGTGTATTCGATCAGATCCATCCCATCCATTACAGGCATTTTTATATCTGTAATAATAAGATCAAAATCCTCTTTCTCCATTAACTTAATAGCCTCTTGTCCATTGGATGCCTCTCCACAAATCCTATAACCTTTTTCTTCCCAATTAATAATAATTTTTAAACCTCTTCTTATAAAAGGTTCATCATCAACAATCATAACCTTTATCATGTGCTAATCCCCCTTTTTGCATAATGAAAACTATTTCTTTCCTACATATTCTAGTGGCAATTGTATAGTTATATCTGTACCTTCACCTGACTTACTATCTATTTCAAATATCATATTTCCATCACAATACATATTCAATCGTAAATATGCATTAAGTATACCTGTACTCTTGGATTCACTAATTGCTTTACTATCTGTGCTAAACATTAACTCTTTTAACTTATTTAATGTTTCTTCCTCAATTCCTTTACCATTATCCATTATCTCAAATATTAAATAGTCTAAACTTTTAGTTACAGTAACTGCAATAACTCCTTCTTTGTTGGTTGTTTCGATTCCATGAATACATGCATTTTCTACAAATGTAGAAATTGAAAGCTTAGGAATAAGATAATCCTTACACTCTTCCATAACATAGTTATAATACTGAATTTTATCTCCAAATCGATACCTTTGTATATGTATATAATTATCTACAAATCCAATCTCCTCTTCTACAGTATTAAAGCCCGTAGTCCAACTCATACTTCTTCTAAATAGTATGGCTAGTTCTTCAATAATTTCCGCCGTCTCATATTCTTCCTTAATTAAACTTCTCATCCTTATAGTTTCTAAGGTATTAAATAGAAAATGTGGATTTACTTGATTTTGTAATGCCTTTAACTCAGCCTCTTTCTTAGCAAGTTTTAAGGCTTGTTTTTCTGCATTTCCTTTAAATACAACCTCTATCAATTCTTTTATTTTTATTACCATAAGGTTGTAACTACGAATTAATTTCCCTATCTCATCTTCACCTTCATCACCATCAATAAGTTCAAACTGTTCTTTCTCTACCTTCCCCATATATTCACTTACAACATTTAACCTGTTTGTTATGGATTTACCTACTATATATATTAATATTGTAGGTAAGAGAACATTTAGAAGAATAATCAATAGTATCTTTTTGTTTTCAACTAAGACAGTCCACAAAGGTATCTCATCCGCATATATTAATATCTCCCAATTTTCATAACCTGTCTGAAAGTTTAGCGACATTGTAGATTCATTAATATTAATAGAATCCGCTCTCTGATATTCCCTGTTAGCATCGGAAGTAGGTGAATTAGAAAAGAGAATAAATTCGTCATTTCTCACATAGATTTCCCCCTCCACAGCCTCATTAGTTATATGTTTAGACAAATGATGATAATCAATATCAATCTTTAAAATCTTTTCCATTCCATCAATTTCAAAATTATCTAACTTTCTAATAATACTTATAGTTCGGCTAGTACCACTACCAGGAATCAATCTTTTATCATCAACATAATAAGTGTATAGAAAAATATCCTGTCCACTTTCCATAAATGCTTTATACCAATTTTCATCCTTTGCATTCTCAATTTTAGCAATACTACCACCATTAACTAATGTATCATTATCAGCATAAATAAAAATCTTATTAAGTAGTCCATAATTATAATTATAGCTTAAGACCTTATTCTTCAGCATAGAGTAGTAACTCTGATAGTATTCAAGATGATTTTCATATTTCTTGTTGATAAAATTGTCTAACATCTCATTGCTATACATATTGTATGTAAATAGTATGGAACCGTCTATAGTATCCTTTAGGTTGGTCTTTACACGCTCCATTACATTGGTCATATCTTTCATCATGTCTTCCTTATAATTTTGATTAACTGTATGTAAAATTACAGCATCCGTAAAAATAATGGGAAGCAAGACACAAAAACAATAAATAAGAAGTAACTTTGTCCTAACCTTATAATTCTTTAAATTAAATTTTTTCATATCTATTTAAATACCCTTCTTAATTATGATAGCTGACTACAAAACAACAAAATATGCGTTAATTCTCTAAAGACATTTTATACACTTTTCAATATATATGCAAGTAAAAAGCGGTACATAAGGTTTGTTTTCCTTAGTACCGCTTTAAATTCATTTATTTTGAAATTAAGATTTACCTGCCTGTTGGGTATTGATAGAATATCTGAAGTAGACTCTCGTATATTGTTCTTACTGCAATCTCTTGTATCTCAGGATCAGATATCTTATTAAAATCATTTTTATTAGACATAAAAGCAAGTTCTACGAGAACCGCTGGTACAGTATTCTTATGAACAACTGTGTATCTAGATGATTTTGCCCCGCGATTGTTAGTTCCTAAAGCCGATGCAAGATTATCAACTAAAATCTTAGCCATTTTCTCACTTGTTAGGCCTGCTTTATTAGGGCTATTATTACTAGCTGAATAATAAACTTCCGTCCCGTGAGCCGATGATGAAGTAGATGCATTCATATGAAGACTAACAAATAAATCAGCCCCCATCTTTTTGGCAAATGCAGCACGGTCACTTAAGGACATATCAACATCAGTTTCCCTAGTATAATACACTTTCAATTGAGATTGATTGGAGTTAAAATACCTTTCACCTATCTCGTATAACATCTTATAATTCAAATCTTTCTCTTTAGTATTAAAATGTATAGCACCAGGTGCTGGGCCACCGTGTCCAGGATCTAGAACAACTATATTTTTATATATTTCCCTTGGCTCTCCAACGCGTATATATATATAATCCTCATCTATTGCAAGTTCATAGCCTTGTAGCTTGCTAGTGGATATAATAATCTCCGTCTCATTATTCTTATTAAGTGAAACACTTATATCCCTAATTGTAGAAACATTATTAAGAATTGAATTATTATTATAAAAGCTTCTATAATCTCCTGGCAATACAATTGAGAATCTATTTTGATAATAGTTATCTTTATGCTTAATATAATTTTGCTTAATATCTTTTGGCTTTGGAATTAAGACATTATATTTACTTTCATCTTGAACATTTGGAATCTCATAACCTGGTTGCGGGTAAGTATCATCAGGAACTTGGGGTGTATCAGAAGTTTCCTCTGATGGAACAAATAAAATACTATAGAGGTCACCTTCTTCTGCTATATAATAATCTAAATCTTGATTGCCTCCTATTAAAATTTTTGTAGAATCATTTAAATAATAAGAGTAAACCATATTAATGTACTTAGCATCCGTAAGAATAATATTTTGGTCTCCTGCACCATCTTTTGTGTATGGTAAGTCAATATTAATCATTCCATTCTGCTTGTAAACATTAACTTCTAAAGGTTTTAAGCCTTTTAAGCTTATATAATCCCCATTGTCATTAGTCCCTACTTTAACAGAGGACAATCCATTTATATATACAGTAACATATAAAAACATTTTATCTTCCGATAAGGCAATATCATAGGTGAAGTCATCCGCTTCCATATTCATCTCTATAAAGGAAATTGACTTATCAAAATCACAAGTAGTAAATATATCTTTCACATAATTGTTATTAGATCCTGCCATATAATAAGTGTTATTGATAACTTGCATATTATCAGCTTGTATTTTAATTATCTTATCATCTACTTTACTGGTAACTGAGCTAAAAGGTGAAGTTGCATAGAACATATACCTTTCTGCGTTTGCATTCGTATTACTATAATCACGGGTTATAGTATGAATAAAACCAACCTCATTATTCTTATCTAACTCTATATCATGGGTGCCACTACTGTAACCATAGAGACTTTCTGTTACATTCCACTGATACAGAATATTTCCTTCTTCTATTACAACCTTATCTCCACCAAGTTCAGGTTCAGGTTCAGGTTCTAAAGGAGTTTCATTTCCCTTATCCTTGTTATTTTGACCTTTTTCTTCCTTATCTATGTCCCTCTCATCTCTTGATATAATTCTAGATGTCCTTGAGGGATTATCCCATATATAGTCGAATCCAAGTAAGTTAGCTATACTTCTACCTGGAACCATTACAAAATTCGTACCAACCTTTTTGTTAGTTGCTACCAATGGAGCCATATCTAAAGCAACAGCCTCTCCATTAAGATAAGCAACAGGACTACCAACCTGCATTTCTACTTTTCTATTCCCTTTTTCTAGGGTTATGGTTTTGTCTTTTTTATTATATTTATAGCTTGCTCCTATATCAGAATCTGCAAATACTCTCTTAGCACGAACCATTGTTACATTATCAAGGATTATACTGGGCATATTCCCCAAGCTTATTTCCTTGTCATCTATTGTAGCACTGCAAAGCGCACCATTGTAGTCAAAAGAATTCCCATGGTTTATAGATAATGGGAAGGTTATATCTTCCTCAATTTTATCCTCGGTTTTATCTGTTTTATCTGATGTCTCTTTTGTAGCTTCTGTTGTAATAATTCTAGATGTTCTTGAAGGATTATCCCATATGTAGTCATATCCAAGAAGCTTAGCTGTACTATTACCTGGAACCATTACATAATTTCTATCTACCTCTTTATTAGTTACCACCAAGGGAGGATAATCCATAGTAACAGCCTCTCCATTAAGATAAGCAATATTACTACCTATCTGCATCTCCACTTTTCTATTCCCCTTCTCGAGGATTATGGTCTTGTTCTTTTTATTATATTTATAATCTGCATTTATACTAGAGTCAGCAAAAACCCTCTTAGCACGAACCATTGTTACATTATCAAGAATTATACTAGGCATATGTCCTAATTTTATATTTTCACTATCAATTGTTACATTGGCCAGGGGGCCTGTATAATTGTCATGTTTATTACTATTATTAATATATATTTTCAATCCAGTATCTGCAGATGCAGAAACCGTGTAAAGGCTTATTAAAAAAATCAAAAGAAAAAGTATAGGAAATATTCTTCTCACTATATCTAATTTGGGTTTTATATTACAATCTTTTTTTATACTATTATTATGTATCATATATTTATATGGCCTCCAATCTTGTCTTACTAGCATTTGCTAATCCAATGATATAAGTTCGTATAAGCTTGCTATATTACAATAATATTAAAAAGTGTTAAAACTGTGTCATCTATTGACTTATATGGCAAAATTATCAGGATTTTATTAACTTTATAGCGTTCTACCCTTGTAGATGGTTTGGTCAAAAGTAGTTAAAGGTGATTCTATTGCTGTAGACCTTCTTTTATCTACTAAGCTTTTACTTTTGTCCTTAATATGATATAATATCCATGGTAAAGAGATCTATTTTAGGATCTGCTTTATGACATTAAAGATAAGAAAGGCATAATTATAATATGATACTACAAGAATTGATAAGTTCCACCAAGAAAGCTATTGATGACTACAAGATGATTGAAGATGGAGACAAGATTGCCATTGGTATATCTGGCGGCAAGGATAGTTTATCTCTCTTATATGCCATAAGTCATCTAAGAAAATTCTATCATAAAAAATTCGAATTAGAAGCTATTACAGTAGACATAGGTTTTGAAGAAAGTGATTTTTCTGCTATTGAGAAACTTTGCCAAGAGCTTGACATTAATTATACTCTTGTAAATTCTAATATAGCAGAAATAGTATTTGATATTAAAAAAGAAAGTAATCCCTGTTCCCTATGTGCAAGGATGAGGAAAGGGGCTTTTAACAATAAGGCCAAAGAATTAGGATGCAATAAGGAAGCATATGCCCATCATATTGATGATGTTGTCGAAACTATGCTTATGTCGTTGTTTTATGAAGGAAGAGTCCATTGCTTCTCTCCTGTTACCTATCTAGACCGTTCAGATATAACCCTTATTCGCCCTTTTATTTATGTAGCTGAAGAAGATATTATAAAATTCAAGGATGCATATAAGCTACCAGTGGTAACCAATCCATGTAAAGTAGATGGATATACAAAAAGAGAATATATAAAGAAACTAATTTTTACTTTAAGTGAAGAAAACCCTAATATAAGAAAAACTATTTTTCATGCTGTTCAAACCAGTAGTATCAGGGGTTGGAATACAAAACAATAATTTTCATTAACTAAGGAGTGAGTTTTTTGTCAGAAGCTAATTATCACAATCAAGTATATATAAAAAACACAGAACTACTTAGGGAAAGGCTAAGTGAGCTCCCTAGCTTTTGTGGGGAGTATTTTAGGGGAATAGGACATACTACATCCTCTAGAACAAGGATAGCTTATGCCTATGATCTAAAGGTATTCTTTGAATTTCTAACCAATACAAATCCAGAACTAAAGAATACTTCAATAAAAGATATAAAAATTGATGTTTTAGATAAGGTAAAAGCCGTTGATATAGAAGAATATCTAGAATATTTAAACTATTATATAAGTGATGGCATAGAAAGGACCAATTCTGCCAATGGCAAGAAACGAAAACTTGCTTCTTTGCGCAGCTTTTATAACTACTTTCTAAAAAAAGGTGTTATAGATTCTAACCCTGCTATGCTTGTGGATATTCCCAAACTTAGTGAAAAGGAAATTGTTCGCTTGGATATTGATGAAGTAGCCAAACTTCTAGATGAAGTTGAAAGTGGTGAAAGCATGACAAAAAAACAAAAGCAATATCATAACAAAAACAGACTTCGTGATTTAGCCATTATGACTTTACTTTTAGGAACAGGGCTTCGTGTATCAGAATGTGTTGGAATCAACCTTGATGATCTCGACTTTGATAATAATGGTGTTAAAATCAGGCGAAAAGGTGGCAATGAAGTAGTTATATACTTTGGTGATGAGGTAGAAGAAGCCTTGCAAGATTACATAGAAGAACGTAATACTATTATTCCAAAGGAAGGACATGAAGATGCTCTTTTCTTATCAATGCAAAGAAGACGAATTAGTGTCCGGGCTGTAGAAAACCTTGTTAAGAAATATTCATCTAATGTCACAAAGCTAAAAAACATTACCCCTCATAAACTACGTAGTACTTATGGTACTAGCCTATATAGGGAAACTGGTGACATATATCTTGTAGCTGATGTTCTTGGCCATAAAGATGTTAATACAACAAGAAAGCACTACGCCGCTATTGAAGATAGTCGCAGACGTAGTGCCGCTAATGTAGTTAAGTTAAGGGAAGAAGATTAGGTTCTTCTGTTAAAACAAACATATCATATATAACCCTTATAGCTTCTTCATAATCAGACTCTGATATCCCTATAATAATGTTTAGCTCTGATGAACCTTGATCTATCATCCTAACATTTATTCTTGCATGGGCAAGGGCTGAAAATATCCTACCTGCAGTCCCCCTGGTTTGCCTCATTCCTCTTCCAACAACTGCAATTATAGCCAGGTCATTTTCTATCTTAATATGATCTGGTTTAACTCTAGACTTAAGTTCTTCTATAACAGTTTCCTCTTTACCATTTAAGGCTTCTTCTCTAACAATAACACTTAAAGTATCTATTCCTGAAGGCATATGTTCAAAACCAATACCATTCTTTTCAAGAACCCTAAGTACACTTCTTCCAAAACCTATCATGCTGTTCATTCTATCTTTCTCAATGTTAATAGTTAAGAAACCCTTCTTACCTGCAATACCTGTTATAGTATATTGGCTAGGTTTATCTGTTTGTTCAACAATCATTGTACCTGGATCTTCAGTATGGTTAGTATTCTTTATATTAATAGGAATTCCTTTAACACGAACAGGAAATATAGCCTCTTCATGTAGTACAGAAGCCCCCATATAAGATAACTCCCTCAGCTCCCTATATGTTATGGTTGTAATTGGTTTAGGGTCGTTAACAATTCTAGGATCACATATTAAGAAACCACTAACATCTGTCCAGTTCTCATAAATATCTGCATCCACTGCATTTGCAATAATTGAGCCAGTAATATCAGAACCACCTCTGGAAAATGTTTTAATTGTATTATTAGGCATGGAACCATAAAAGCCTGGTATCACAGCATGTCCTAATTCCGAAAGTTTATCTCCAATTAAAGGAGCACTTTTCTCAAGATCAAACTCACCTTTTTCATCAAAGCATAGTAAACCTACTGGATCAAGAAATGGAAAGCCAAGATACTCAGCTAAAAGCATAGCATTTAAGTACTCTCCCCTACTAGCTGCATAATCTCGCCCTACACTATGTTCAAAAGAATATTTTATATGATCAAATTCTTCATCTAATGAAATATCCAAAGACAAATCTCTAATAATTGAATTGTATCTTTCTTTTATAGCAGAATACTCTTTTTCAAAATCTTTTTTTGCAATAGCCTTTTCATAGCAATCATAAAGCATATCTGTTATTTTACTATCTTCAGAATAACGCTTTCCTGGTGCTGATACTACAACAAATCTTCTGGCTTCATCAGCCTTTACTATATCTGCAACCTTCTTAAATTGATTGGCATCAGCTAAAGAACTCCCACCGAACTTAACTACTTTAACTCCTGTCATTGTACTAAACCTCTTTCTATCATTCTTTCTATGTAACAAAATAACCCGTAAACTATCAAAACACTGTATAATTATATAATAACAATAGATAATAATCAAACCCCAAATATAATTTTAAATTGTCTAGGCATGTTACATTTATTTCGTTTTTTTTATTATAGTTCAGTAATATAAAACCTCCTATATAGTATAGTCGACTATATAGGAGGTTTTATAAATCAAAAAATATTTTAAAATAATTATGCCTTTTATCTAATAATATCAAGTCAATTCAAATTCTATGTCAATTCCCTGCATCCACATAATAAGGCACGATCAAATAATGTCCTGCATGAATGGTGTCTGTTGATAAACCGTTAGAATTTTTAATTTCTAATATATATTCATTTATGTCATCATAATCATCTGTCATGTAATCTTCCGCAATTGTCCATAGGGTATCGCCCTTCTTTATCTCAATACTAGCAACTATTTTAACTCTATCAGTATCTCTTTCAGCAGTTACTGTCTTACTGAAGATAAATAAGGAAACAATAAGTACTAGTAAGAAAGTAATAATCCCAATTAATAACTTCTTAGTATTCAAGCTGATTCTGTCAAACTTAATCCCTATTTCATTATCCTGATTGTACATAATTGATCCTCCATTTCTTTATAGTAAAAGAACATCTGTTTTGTTATTTTCATTATATCGAACATACATTTGTTTGTCAACAGTTTTTTCGAACAAATTTTCTTTTTTATTATTTTTTTCACATTTTACAGAACATAGGTTTTGCTTTTTACTATAATATATGCTATACTAATCCAAATAAAACAGTTGAGATAAAATATAGGAGGAAATATAATGGGGTATGGTAAGATTAGCACCAAACAGAAAGAAATACTTGAATTTATAAAATCTGAAATTATTAATAAAGGATATCCCCCATCTGTGCGGGAGATTTGTGAAGCAGTTAGTTTAAAATCTACATCTTCTGTTCACTCACATCTAGAAACACTAGAGAAGAATGGTTATATCCGTAGGGACCCAGCAAAACCAAGAGCAATTGAGATTATTGATGATGAATTCAACCTAACTAGACGAGAATTAGTTAACGTTCCATTAGTGGGAGCAATTACAGCTGGTCAGCCTATGCTTGCAGTAGAGAATATTGAAGAGTACTTTCCGATTCCTTCAGAGTATATGCCTAATGAAGAAACCTTTATGCTTAATGTTAAGGGTGATAGCATGATTAATGCTGGAATTTTCAATGATGATAAGATACTTGTACAAAGGCAAAATCTTGCTAATAACGGAGATATTGTTGTTGCCTTAATTGGAGACGAAGTTACAGTTAAGACTTTCTATAAAGAAAAAGGGTATTATCGATTACAACCTGAAAATGATACTATGGATGCAATTATTTTAACTGAACTTGATATTCTTGGTAAGGTAATTGGTTTATTTAGAATGTTTTAAAATTTTTTTACAAAAATAAGGCTATGAATTCATGACAACATGAACTCATAGCCTTTTTATATGTTGTATATTTATATCCTATATTAATTTAAATATCTAAGTTTTCTATACCAATCAGTTTTCCATCTCTCCAGAG
>CAYOAJ010000040.1:0-11901 GCA_964401895.1 uncultured Herbinix sp. | reverse complement strand
AGTATCATGAAATGCCGTTAGACTCTGATTCTGATTGGCATGATAATATGATTAAGGAAGTAATGAAGGAGAATTTATGAAGTTTATACATATTGCAGACGTACACCTTGGGGCAAGTCCGGATGAGGATAAGGCCTGGGGGGAAGAAAGAAGTAAAGAGATTTGGTACAGCCTCCAAAATGTTATTGATGCCTGTAATGAAAAGGAGGCAGACCTCCTCCTTATAGCAGGGGACTTATTTCATAAACAGCCTCTGGTAAGGGAGTTAAAAGAGCTTGATTATATCTTTAGTAAGCTGGAAAAGACTCAGATAGTATTAATGGCAGGAAATCATGATTATATTTCCCCTAGGTCTAATTACTTGGCCTATGACTGGAATAGCAGGGTCCATATGTTTATGAATGACCAGATAGAGTGGATTGAATTTCCAGAACTTAATACTGTGGTTTATGGTCTTTCTTATCTAAAGAGAAATAATACAAACCCTATCTATGATACAGTAAAGCCTAATTCTAGAGAGCAGATTAATATTCTTCTTGCCCATGGGGGAGATGATAAGAATGTTCCAATTAATCGGGACCTGCTTTTAAGTTCCGCCTTTGACTATATTGCCTTAGGACACATACATAAACCAGAGATAATAAGTGATAAGATGGCATATGCCGGATCATTAGAACCTTTACATAAAAATGAGCTGGGACCAAGGGGCTATGTGTATGGTCTGATAGACCCTTCTATGCAAAGGCCTAATAAAATTAGTTTTATACCTATTGCACATAGAGAATATAAGAAAATAATTCTAGATGTTAAGCCAGAAACCACAAACTTAGAATTAATTGATAAGGCTAGAGATAGGATAAAAGAACATGGTAAGAATAACATTTATCATTTTACCATACAAGGATTCAGAAGTAATCTAGTGGAGTTTGACAAAGGGGCTATTATAGAGCTGGGAAATGTCTTAGACCTTATAGATGAATCCTTAGTAGATTACGATTTTGATAAGCTTTATAAGGACAATGCAGATAACATAATAGGACTTTATATAAAAAAATTAAAGGAAAAGCCAGTAGATAATCACTTATCAAAAAAAGCCCTTTATTATGGGATAGAAGCACTTATAGATGCTAAAAGTGGCTAGTAAGGATGTTGTTATATGATTATTACAAGATTGGGAATCGATTATTTTGGTAAATTTAATAATAAAGAGATTAAGTTGCAAGAGGGAATTAACCTGATATATGGAGAAAATGAAGCTGGTAAATCTACAATCCATACATTTATTAAGGGGATGCTTTTTGGAATTGATCCCTTAAGAGGCAGGGCAGCTAAGACCAGCAAGGACACTTACAATAGGTACCTTCCCTGGGAGTATCCTGGTGCATATGCAGGTAGTATGGATATAATATTGAAGGGGAAAAAGTACCGTCTTTTTAGGAACTTTATAAGTAGTGATAAGAGTTTTAAGATAATGGATCTGGATACAGGGAGAGAGCTAGCCCTGGGTAACGGGCTGATTAGTGACCTGATTCCAGGGCTTACAGAGTCTACATATGATAATACCATAAACTTTAGGCAGTCTAAGTCAAAAACTGAGGATGAATTAGCATCTGAATTGCAAAATCATATTGCCAACTTATCTCTTGCAAAGAGCAAGGAAGTTAATGTTGACAATGCCTTAGATAGCTTAAATCAGCAAAGAAGATGTTATACTAAAGAAATTGATACTTATGAATCTTATATAAAGGACCTGGAAGTTCAGATACAGATAGGACAAAATCAGTTAGAAGAAATAGAGGAATTGAATGATCAATGGCTAGAAAGTAATAATAGGTTAGAAAAGCTTGAAGAAGAATTACTTGAAATAAGTGACAATGAGCTTGTGAAACTTATGGATGACCTTCCCCTAGTATTAGAAAGGTACTCAACCTATAAGAACTTAGTTAGACAAAGCAATCAGCTGGAGAGTCATATTAAAGAAATCTTAGCCTTAAGAGATGAAATCTCAGCCTATGAGGATAGGCTTAATAAACTTAAGACTGACAAAGGAGACCTATCTAGGGGGCAAAAGGGCAGTAAGTTAATAGCCTCTATTACATTTATTGTTATAAACCTTATAGCTTTTATCTTTAGTGATTCATGTTTTTTCAGGTTGGCAGTCTTTATAGTTATGATATTTATATATGTCTTTGCTTTACTATATACAAGAAAGAAAAAGAATAATATCCTTAGTCAACAAGAAGCTGAAATTGATGATGTTGGTAGATATATTCAATCTTATAGAAGTCAGTTAGATAGGCTCAATAGCTTAGAAGAAGAATTAGACAATACTTATGATATAAGGGACCCTCTTCATGATCAGGTTATGGGCTATATGCAAAGTTTTATTACTGAGGAAGAATTAACAGATCAGGCAGTTTCTCGCCTTGAAGAAGAGATAATAAGAAGAGAAAGTAAGATAAGTAGGCAGATAGAAGAGTTAGAGGTTAAGTATGAAAAGGAAAAAAGAATCCTAGAGGAAATAAATTGGAGGCTGAAAGACTTAGAAGATGTAGAGGAAAATCTACTAAAGAATGAAGGGGACTATCAAATTAGCCAAGAGAAGGTTAGGGAAGTAAAGAGTGAATTACAAGCTGTGACACTGGCAATAGACACCATAAGGGACCTTTCAAAGGACATTCATGATAGTTTTGGCAATGAATTAGACCTTGCTGTATCTGGCATTATTAAGAGGGTAACAGGGGGAAGGTATGGAGACTTGAAAATCGATGAGAACTTAGGGGTGAAGGTGGCTATAGGAAGTAACTATATACCAATGGATGTCTTAAGTGGAGGGACTATAGAGCAGATGTACTTTGCCTTAAGATTGGCGGTTGCAGACTTACTCATTGATGATAAGATGCCGATTTTATTAGATGATACTTTTGCCTTATATGATGATGAAAGAATAAGGACTGCATTAAAAGAGTTGATAGACTTAGAACAGGTGATAATATTTACTTGTCATAAGAGGGAAGAAGAGATATTGGAAGAGATAGGTTTGTCATATAAGTTAATAGAACTATAAAATAAAAGAAAACCCTTGTCCAACTTATATACTGGTCAAGGGTTCTTTTATATTTTATTTATTTCCAACCATATTCACTAAGAATGTCATTGATTCTGTCAACAGGATTTAATAATTCGCTGATACTTAAATCATGGTTCATTGTATCAATAATTAAGGCAATATATTTGCTCATGTCAACACTAATGTAATATGGTCTTTCAAGAAGTTCTGGTGTCTGATAGATAAGATTTGTAGTTAAAACTTTATCTATAAGACCCTCTTCATAGGCCTTGTCAAATTTTTCGAGTCCATTAGTAAAGAGACCGAAAGTAGTAGCTACAAAGATTCTGTTAGCATTTCTACGCTTTAATTCTTGTGCCACGTCAAGAACACTTTCACCGGATGAGATCATATCATCAACAATAAGTGCGTCTTTGCCCGCTAGGTCTTGTCCTACGTAATCGTGGGCAATAATAGGATTACGACCACTAACTACCTGAGTGTAATCTCTTCTCTTATAAAACATTCCCATATCAACTTCCATAACATTTGCATAATAAACAGCTCTATTGGTACCACCTTCGTCTGGACTGATAACTGCTAGGTTATCTGCATTTAATTTTATATCAGGAATGTTTTCTAGTAATGCCTTTATAAATTGGTATGCAGGTGATACTGTTTCTAAGCTACTGAGGGGAATGGCATTTTGAACTCTAGGATCATGGGTGTCAAATGTTATAATGCTATCAACGCCCATATTAGTAAGCTCTTGTAAAGCCAAGGCGCAGTCTAGTGATTCTCTAGCTGTACGTCTGTCTTGTCTGCTCTCATAAAGATAGGGCATAATAACTGTAATTCTTCTAGCTTTTCCGCCAGCGGCAGATAAGATTCTTTTTAAATCTTGATAGTGGTCATCAGGAGACATGCGATTTTTATGTCCGCACACAGTATAAGTTATGCTGTAATTAGTTACATCAGCCAATAGATATAAATCTAGCCCTCTAACAGATTCTTTAATTAATCCTTTGGCCTCTCCTGTCCCAAATCTTGGGCAACAAGCATCTAATAAATATGAATCTTTCTGATAACCATTATAGAAAATTGATTCGGCGTGCTCGCTTTCTCTAGCATTACGCCAAGATGATAAATATCCATCTACCTTGCTACCTAATTTTTTACCACCTTCTAATGCAATCATACCTAAAGGTCCCACTGGAATGGTTCCAATTGTTTTTTCTCTTTCTGACATAGCCTCAGATCCCTCCATATGCATATAAATAATTGATTTGCTCGCAGTTAAAGTTATATCATTATAAGTATCACTAGTCAAGTAAGATAATTGCTCTTTCTCTTCATTTAATTGCCTAATGCCTTTTGTAATCTAATGTCTCCACCAACAATTTTGCAAACATTATAACTACTAATAATTCGTGAATAAATTCGCTCGCTGTAATTAGAATCAAGTTGCTCTAAAGATAAATTGGTTGAAATAATTGTTGATAGCCTTTTTAATAGTCTCTCATTAATTATTAAGTATAATTGAGAGCTAGTAAAAGAGTTGTTCATTTCTGTACCCAGGTCGTCAATAATAAGTAAGTCGCAATTAAGAATATAATCAAATTGACTTGCAGCTATATGTGTATCTGAAGTGTTTTTACCAAACTTGTACTTTTCCAAAATATCAAAAAGTCTGAAAGCAGTTAGGTATATAACAGTATAGCCCTTATCTAAAAGTTCCTTAGCTATACAGTTGGTTAAAAAGGTTTTTCCCACTCCAGTATTACCTAGAAACAATATATTCTCGTCTTTTTTATCAAAATCTTTAATAAAAGATTTACAGTCAGCAACTATCTTCTTTATATTAGCTAAAGGTGTTAAACCTGTGGTTTCCTCTGTATAATCATTAGGATAATATGAATATGAAAATGTAGAAAAGTTCTCCTTCTTAATAATTTCATTAAGGTTAGAATCAGAAGAAATAAGCTGGGCAAAAGCTTGCTTAAAACAAGTACATTTTTCATTATCAATATATCCAGTATCCATGCATTTATTACAATCGTAATGCATATCCATATAATTTGCAGGATAACCATTAGAAACTAGAAGTTCTATCTTCCTAGCCTCCAAATCAATGACTTTATTTTTTAAGTTATCAAGGGAAGAAGTGTCCCCCATAATCGCCAATCTACCAGATTGAGCAGAAATAGTTATCATCTGGTCGTCTAAATTTTTAATCTCAGGAATGGCCTTATATATTTCCTTAATGCGTTGATTCTGCTCGCGTTTGTTGTCAAATTGCCTTTTATCATAATCTCTTAGGATTTGATTGTATTGGTCATTCTTTATTGCCATTGCAAGTCTCCTTTACAATCCCTTGTTCAAGAGTTTACGTTCTAATTCTGCGTAATCCTTGTCAGTGTAGTTTCTTTGTGGAAATTGATTAAACTTATTAGAGCTAGGCTTTTTATTAATAGAAGTAACCTTTCTTGAGGAAGGCTTTTGGTAGTTTTTCTGAAACTCCAAATCAGTCTTTTCTATATCTTCTAGACTTTTAACTCCCTTAGTAAACCAAGTCTCAAGGATTTTATCTGAATATTTAAAATCAGGTTTGCTTGTTCTCAAAAGTGTTCTGTTACATGCTTCAGTAATGATCTCGTCTGAAAAGCCAAAATCATTAACCCATCTTATAACATAATCACGCTCTATCTGTCCAGGGGCTCGGTTAAGTCCAAAAGCATTGGAAACAGCACTGATATGCTGGTTAAATTCAGCAGTATTAGCTCTTGCTTTTTCTTCAGTATCAATATTTTGCTCCGCCCAATTTAAAGCCACTGCCTCTATGTATGAAGTGTTTTTCTTTCCTTTATCAACACAATATTCGTATAAATACATAATTAATTCTGGTGAAAAATTAAGATCCTCATATAAGTATAAAATCAATTGCATGTCCAATTGTTTAAGTGGTCTATTAAGGTAAAGTTCTACAATATGCATTATCCATTTAAGTTCCTCATTGTCAGACATATTAGAAACTTGCTTTTCGGTATAGCTTGGTTTAGCAATTGCAAGCTCATCATTTGCTGGAACATAATTGATAACATTATCACTTTTATTAGTAGGATATAATTCTGTTAAACTGATGGAGCTTATCTCCTTATGCTCATTGTAAGTTAACAAGATTGCACCTAGTTTCTCCCAGTAGTGTAAGGCACGAATAATATCATTTTCTGTATTATCAAGATGGTCAGCAAGAGATGAAATAGTGACTTCTGGACAATTGCCTTGTATGCATCTGAGTAAATAAAGATATACCTTTACGTAAGACCCATTAGCAGAAGGCATAAACAATTCAATAAAGGTATTCGGGACTAGTGTTACGTCTGAAATACCTTCTGAGTTTAGAACTATTTTGTTCATTTATCATCATCCCCCATATGATAATTCACATCAACTGTTTGGACTCATTATAGCATAGAAAAAAAGTTAATGGAAACGATTTTTAACTTAAATCTTAAGCTTTTATCCAATGTGGATAATGTTGATAATGTGGAAAAGCAACCCTTCGATAATTGTAAAAATGTGTAATAACAGCGAGAAAACTCGTATTTTAACACAAAGACTGTAGGAGAAGTCTATAATTGTAGAAAGAAATTTGTAGAAAAACAAATCCACGATACATCTAGAGAAAAACGTTGATAATATCGTGGATAATGTTGATAACTATTGCCCTAACAGGGCTTCTCCAACCTTTACAATATCTCCGGCTCCCATAGTTATCAACAAGTCACCGTTTATACAATTCTCTAATAAAAAATTTTCTATCTGATTAAATGAGGGAAAAAAGTAGACTTCTTTACCTAAAGCCTCCAGTTCCCTAAATAAATCCTTTGAACTTATGTCTCCAGGGTCCTTTTCCCTTGCAGGAAATATATCGGCTAAGACAATTTTATCAGCTAATGCTAAGGATGAAGCAAAGTCTTTAAGGTGTCTTTTTGTTCTACTATAAGTGTGAGGTTGGAATACGCACCATACAGTATTGAAGTTATAAATTTGAGCAGAGCTTAAAGTGGCTGTAATCTCTGTTGGGTGGTGAGCATAATCATCAACAATAGAGATTCCTCCCACCTGTCCCTTGAATTCCAGCCTCCTCTTTGAATTAGAGAAGTTAGCAAGGGCCTCCTTAATAGTGTCTAATGGAATTTTAGACTCTAAGCCTATTCCAATAGTAGGTAGGCAGTTAGAAATGTTATGAATTCCAATGTCCCTTAATGCAATCCTATCCATATATTTACCCTTTATATATAGGTCAAAGCTGGTAGATTGTAAATCATCAAAGGAAATATTATCAGCGGAGATATCATAGATTTCATCCTTAACCCTGTGTGAAGGATCAATTATTCCGTAGCTAATAACCTGACAAGAAAGGTTGTCACTTATTTCATTATAATTATCAATCTCACCGTTAATATAGAGTTGGCCCTTTTCAGGAAGTAGCTTGGCAAACAATCGAAATGAATTATGAATATCATCAAGATCTTTAAAGAAGTCCATATGGTCTTCGTCAATATTAAGGATAATAGCTTTATCAGGATTAAAGTCAAGAAAAGAGTTAGTATATTCACAGGCTTCTGTTATAAAATGCTCAGAATCACCTATTCTCATATTGCCACCAATAGAATCAAGCATTCCCCCCACAAATACTGTTGGATCCATTTTGCCTTCCATAAAAATCTGGGTTAGCATGGATGTTGTAGTTGTTTTACCATGGGTGCCAGCCACAGCTATAGAGTTATTGTAGTTGTTCATTATCTGTCCAATAAGTTCAGACCGATTGAGAAAGGGAATATTTCTTCTTTTTCCTTCTTGATATTCTGGATTATCTTCACTGATTGCTGCTGTATAAACTATAAGTTCTATATCATCGGTTATATTAGAAGCTTTCTGCCCATAGTGTACTTGAATTCCTATGTCACTTAAATTATTAGTAGTTTTGGTTTGGTGGGAGTCGGACCCACTAACTTTGAAATTAATACTATGTAGGAATTTTGCAAAGCCACTCATGCTTATTCCCCCAATGCCAATAAAATGAATACGGCAAGGTTTGTTAAAATCTATTTGATACATTATACACTTCCTATCTTTGTTTGAATTTAATTAGGTAAAATATTAATATCATTATAAACCATCTCCCAAGAATTTCAATAGGTGAAAGCTTCCCTTCTTATATATAATAGTATATTCTCTCTACGAAAAAGGGTTTCAAAAATATAGATAACAAAATACTTGTAAAAATTAACTATATATTCGTAAAAAGTATTCACATTTATGCAATAATATGTTATAATACCTGCAAAACATGATAACTGGCTAGATTTACCAGGATTAATTTTGTTTTTAAGTAACTAACGATATTTTTGACAGAAGGGGGACAAAGCAAATGCAAATTACAGACGTGCGCGTACGAAAGGTTAATAAGGAAGGCAAGATGAAAGCTGTCGTATCAATTACAATTGATAATGAATTTGTTGTTCATGATATCAAGGTTATTGATGGCGATAAAGGTTTATTTATAGCAATGCCTAGCCGTAAAGCCGGGGATGGAGAGTATAGAGATATTGCTCACCCAATTAACTCGGAGACCAGGGAGAAGATCCAAAGTGCCGTTCTCGAGAAGTACGAAATTGCAGCTCTACAAGCTGAAGTCGATGCAGAGGCGGCAGCAGCAGAAGCAGAGGCAGTTGCAGAAGAAGCAGTTGTAGCAGCAGATATTTAAGAATTTACTTAAAACCAACAATGTAGTAAATTTCAAAAAGAGCAGCTTATGCTGCTTTTTTTGTTTCTAGGTTGCCATTTGTAATTACAAAGCTTATAATAATACCCAAGTTATTGGACCATTAATAAACTATATAGAGTGAGGACTAAATATGTACATTATTGTAGGATTAGGAAATCCGGGAAGGAAATATCAGGGAACTCGTCATAACATAGGATGGGATGCAATTACTAGAATCTCAGATGACTATGATATTTCCCTAAACCTTAAGAAGCATAAGGCTTTATGCGGGATGGGCTTTATTGGTTGTGACAAGGTGATTTTATCTCAACCACATACTTTTATGAATTTAAGTGGGGAAAGCCTTATAGACTTAGCCTCTTTTTATAAGGTTGCAGCAGAGAATATTATTGTAATTTATGATGATGTAAGTCTTGATGTAGGACAACTTAGAATTCGTAAAACTGGCAGTGCTGGAGGGCATAACGGTATTAAGAGTATTATTCAGCACCTAGGAACCCAGGACTTTCCAAGGATAAGAATTGGTGTTGGTGAAAAGCCAGATAATTGGGATTTAGCTGATTATGTTTTATCAAGATTTTCATCAAATGAAGAAAAAATTATTAGAGAGGCTCTTAAAGATACCTCAGATGCATGTAAGCTTATACTAAGTAGTGGTATTGAAGAGGCTATGAATCAATATAATAGAAGAAAGAACTAGAAAAAGAAGATAGATAATAATATTTTGCAAAACAGGAGGAAGTCTTTTGAATACCTTTATAGAGCCCCTGACCGAACTAAAAGAATTTAATGATATTAAAGACAATATAAGAACAAATAAGTTGCCAGTACAAGTTACTGGTTGTATTGATTCTCAGAAATGTCATCTTATTCACGGATTAAGTGGAGATTTTAAATTTAAGATAATTGTTACCTATAATGAGATGAAAGCCAAAGAAATCTACGAAGATTATCGTTTATATGATAAAGACGTTTTCTTATATCCTGCAAAGGATATAATATTTTTTAGTGCAGATATCCATGGAAATGCTATTGTGCGAAACAGATTGCAGATTATGCGTAGAATTTTGGAAGGAAAAAACACAATAATCATTACTACAATAGATGGTGGTATGGACAAGGTTTTACCCTTAGACTTTATTAAGGATAGAACCATTACTATTGACTATTCATCTACTATAAAGACAGAGGAATTAAGGAGTACCCTTATTCACCTGGGATATGAGAGACAGGCCCTAGTGGAGAGGCCTGGAGATTTTGCCATTAGAGGTGGAATCGTTGACATATTTCCATTAACAGAAGAGGCCCCATATAGAATTGAACTTTGGGGAGATGAAATAGATTCAATCCGGACTTTTGATGTTAATAGTCAAAGGTCAATTGAGCAAATAGAAAGTTTGACAATCTATCCGGCAAGTGAAATTATTCTTGACGAAAAGAGACTTTCTAAGGGGCTTAAAAAGATAGATGAAGAGATGGAGACCTATAGGAAGAAACTTAGGGATGCTTTTAAGACGGAAGAAGCAGCTAGAATTAAACGAATTGTTGAGGAATTCAAAGATAATATTAATAACTTCCAAGGCTCTGTTCCCCTAGAAAGCTATGTGAAATATTTTTATGATGAAACCATGAGTTTTTTTGATTACTTTGATAATAAGGAAGCCATATTTTTTATAGATGAGCCAAGTAGGCTGGAAGAAAGAGCCAGGGCAGTGGAGACTGAGTTTCGTGAAAGTATGATAAGCCGCCTTGAGAAGGGATATATTCTTCCTAGCCAGACGGATGTAATATATGGATATAGGGAAGCCATTGCTAATCTA
Organism: uncultured Herbinix sp.; assembly: GCA_964401895.1. Classification (GTDB taxonomy): domain Bacteria; phylum Bacillota; class Clostridia; order Lachnospirales; family Lachnospiraceae; genus Mobilitalea. The sequence goes on along the minus strand of CAYOAJ010000040.1, from coordinate 1,238 downwards.
GTTAGTAAGCCATCTGTAATGATTAGTACTATGGAGGCTAAAAGTAAATTTTACAATCCTAAGTACAAATATAACTTTACAGTAAAAACAGTTGTTTCTTACCATAAAAACTTCAAGATGCTAGTAAAGGACCTGAAGTATTGGAAGAAAAATGACTACCGTGTCATCCTGCTTTCTGCAACCAAGTCCAGGGCCATGAGGCTAAATGATGATCTGAGGGAACTAGGTCTTAATACATTTTTTAGCGAGGACATTAACCGGATATTGCAGGAAGGAGAAATTATGGTTTCTTATGGGAACCTTGGCAGGGGATTTGAATATCCTCTTATTAAGTTTCTCGTTATTTCAGAGAGTGATATATTTGGAAGCCAAAAAAGAAAGAAGAGAAAAAGGAGAGACAAGGATTCTTCATATTCAGGGCAAAGTATTAAAAGTTATACGGACTTAGCTCCAGGGGATTATATTGTTCATGAAAACCATGGTCTAGGTAGGTATCAAGGAATTGAAAAAATAGAGATGGACCAGATCACTAAAGACTTTGTTAAGATTGAATATGGGGATGGAGGGGTTCTTTACATTCCTGCAACTGGTCTTGATGTTATTCAAAAATATTCCAGTGGTAGCGGTAGAAAACCTAGGCTGGATAAGCTTAACTCAAATAGGTGGCAGAAAACCAAGTCTAGGATTAAGGGTGAGGTTAAAGAGATAGCCAGAGAATTGGTAGAACTTTATGCCCAAAGACAAAAGATAGAAGGCTTTCAGTTTAGTAAAGATACTGTATGGCAAACTGAATTTGAAGAAGCATTTCCCTATGAGGAAACTGGTGATCAGCTAGAGGCAATTGAAGACACCAAGAAAGACATGGAAAGCAAGAGAGTTATGGACCGTTTGATTTGCGGGGATGTTGGATACGGTAAGACTGAGATTGCAATTAGGGCAGCTTTTAAAGCGGTCCAAGATGGAAAACAGGTTGCCATGCTAGTTCCAACAACTATTTTAGCACAACAGCATTATAATACATTTGTTCAAAGGTTAATGGATTATCCTGTAACTGTAGATATGCTTTCTCGTTTTCGAACTAAATCCCAACAAAAAGAGATAATTGAAAATATGAAAAAGGGAAGGCTTGATATTATAATAGGAACTCACAGGTTATTGTCTGCGGATATTAAGTTTAAGGATTTAGGCTTATTAATAGTTGATGAAGAACAACGTTTTGGAGTTAGTCATAAAGAAAA
>CAYOAJ010000039.1:0-11973 GCA_964401895.1 uncultured Herbinix sp. | reverse complement strand
TTGATATAACTATCTCTATATCTCCTAAATAAGAATTCAATAATAAATCACCTGAATATCCATCTAGATATAAAGTTATTTTACCTTCTTTGTCCTGTGTAAATGTGATTTTGTCTATCTTTGTTTCCTCTGCCTGTTTAATTAAAGCACTAGCACTAACATTTACGTTAGAAATCTTTGAATTACGCCCAACTATTAAACTAGGATAGGATTCATCAACCTCTTCATCTTCTGTTACAGAAAATGATTCAATCTCAGCTTCTTCTTCTAATGGAGCTGCAAAGATAAGATTTTCGATTGATGTATCATAGGTTTCAATATTATATTCGCCAGCTTCTAGAGTAAGATCTCCTCTTATTTTAAGGCCAGCAAGATAAACATCTGCATCTCCAACAGAACCATCAACTGTTACATGACCATAGGTCTTATCAATAACAATGACGTCATTTTCCGGATCAACAAAACTGTCATCTATTACTAAGTTCTTAAGAACTGTTACATTAACAGTCTCTTTTGCTCCACCGCCATCAGCGGCTTTTACCGTAATCTTCGTTTTACCAGAACTTACCGCAGTAACTACACCATCAGAAGATACTTTAGCAACATCTTCATTAGATGAAGTAAAAGTCACCTTTTGGTTACTTGCGTCTCTTGGAATAACATCAACATTTAACTTTGCTTCTGTATCAGTTATCATTGTAAGTTTTCTAGTATTTGGATATATAAAGTCAACTAATGTGTTTTCAGCTGACACTGTTTTAAAACCACTATTGGTGAAAACCATAGCTACAACTATTAAAACTGTCAACATCTTTTTTATAGATTTCTTTCTCACAGAATTTCCCTCCTTCTTATTATAAGACTGAATTATTCAACTACTTGAATTTTCACATCATCAATGTAGAAAGTAAGATCGTCATTACCTTCTGTTTCAACGAAAATCATGTTACCTGCGGTGTTTTCTGCTATATAAGCATCACCCTCAAGTAGTGTCCATTCACCCTTCTTAACCGGAACTTGGGAAAGAATCGTGTTGGATTCTTCTGTGTCGTTCATCATATTATTAAGTTTAAATTCCACTTCAGCCGGACCTTCTGCGTACATTACATAGAGTTCCGTATGAACTGTTTTACCAAATAAGCTTGCTTTTGTAATTCCATTATCCCTAGCAAAAAGTACTCCTGCTCCGTCCCAAGCGTTATCACTTTCTACTTTAACACTAGATTTACCACTGCGAGAGTATTCTGTTGTGTTAGTTCTTACAGAACTAGCTCTAGGATCTAGAAGACTTCCATCTTCAAAATCATTTTCATATACGATTTCTCCAGCTTCAGCTTCTTCTATTTCTGGAATTTCTTCTTCAATCTCATCTGCATCAATCTGATAGATAGCAAAATTATCAACCATAAAGTCGATTTCACTACCAGTCTCAAAATAAATCTCACTTTCTCTAGTGCTGGGAATTATCTCCATAACACCAGAAAGCTCGGTCCATTTACCCTTTTCAACCTCTGTCTGTGCTGCCTGAACCCATTTATTCTCATCGTTACTTTCTCTTTCCTGGGTTATCATGAAAGTCTCCACATCTTCTCCGGATGTGTAGCGAACCATTGCTGTAACATAATAGGTTGCTCCAGGCTCAACAAGATCCATAATATCTAGAGAAGCACCATTCCAAGTATTAGTACGTCCACTTACTCTCATAAGTCCGCTACCACCATCAGCATCTAATCCTGCCGTTACATGGGTAACACTTGCGTCTCCTCTTCCTATAAATCCTCCAAGAGATTTAGAGAAATCTTCTTCTAGAACTGTATCAATAATATTGATATCAAGCTCTTCATCCTCATCTTCTTCTCCTGGAACTTCTGGTTCTTGGATATCTTCTCCCTCAGCATATACTTTTACAGTCATGCTGTCACTTCTACCGCTATGTACTGCACTAGCAGTTATTGTTACTTCACCTGCTGCTTTAGCACTGAAATATCCATCCCTTAATGGATGGGCAATAGAGTTATCACTTGAAGTCCACTCTATCTCATCGTCTGAGCTAACAGGTGTGATTTTTAACTTCGGTTGGAAAATATCGCCTACTTCCATCTCAGTAATTTTGTTGCTTATCTCAACATTTACTGCAGGCTTAACAATTTGTACTCGTGCAATTAAACGAGAAGTAGTTCCGTCTGGTCTAAAGATTCTACAATGAATATTTGCTGAACCCTTATAAACTCCTGTAACTACACCATTTCTCTCGTTTACTGTAGCAACACTTGGATTGCTACTAGTCCACTTATAGGTTGAACCCTTAACCTTATTATTAATGTTTTTCTTACCTCTTTAGCCATTACAGGAGCCATTGTTATTACTAACATTACAACTGCAATAGATAGGCTAGTAAGCATCTTGAATGCTTTCTTGCATTTCTTTACCATTCTGCTTTTACCTCCTCTAAGATAATAAACATTAACTCCACGTCATTCCTATCATCTAGAATAATTTTCTTCTCCTCTGGCTCTAGATAGATTGATGTCCACAAAGCTGTCAAATCTTAGAATCTTTTCAGCACTCCTTCTTCTAATTCAATTCTTACAACCCCAAATACATATATATAAATAGAACTAAATTGTAAGCAAAATGTTTTTTCTTTAGTAAACCCTGATTAATATATTTATTTAATAAATCTTTCTGTTTTTCTCGTCTTCTACTCCTGATTTACGGTAGAAATATGTGTTAATTCTATCTCTCCATTCCTTGGAGCTTTCAAGTTGAATCTGCAGGCGTTCCTCTACCCTTTGATAAACATCCTCTGCTATTAATCCTTTCAAGCTTTCCCAAGATTTAATCATATCTTCTACTTCTTCTACACCTTCAAAATGAGTATCATATATATGTTGTATTAATGTCTTTCCGCTTTTAAGTTTATAATCATATCTAATATAGTGGAAGAAGAGTAACAACTCTTCAGGACAAGTTTCTACACCTTCATACATTGAAGCATTTGGCTCATTGTATTGGCTTGTGTAACCTGTTCCATTAGTTGTCCTATCTACTCCTATGCCATTTCTATCAGCCCTATGATAAGTTCCCCAAGAATCATACTCATAGCCATCAACATTTGGTCCGTAATGGTGACTTGGATTAACCATCCAGCCAATACCAAGTGGTGATGTGTATTTCTCATAAGTATGCCAAGAGCCCATTAAAATGTCTTTTGTAACCTGGTACACTTTTTCATTATATGAATAGGTAAGGCTTAGCCACTCATCTGCAATCTCTTCTGAAGTTAATGAAGGATCCCAGCTTAGTCTTCCAAAACCATACCAATTAACTGCCGCTAAATCATGCCCTGTCCAGTTATAGTCATCTCCTGTATTAGTAACAGCCACCATTCCGCATAGTGTCTGATTATGTGTCTTACCTGAAACTATATCTGCAACAGTTGAATTTTCTTCCTTAACATAAGTATCAAAATCAAGTATTTCCTTCCACATTGGAACAAGATAACATACATGTTTTTGTTGCCCTGTATATTCTTGAGCCGCCTGCACTTCAAGCGCCATGTTTGTGTTTTTTAATCCACCAAATAAAGGTGATACTGGTTCTCTTACTTGAAAATCCATTGGTCCATTCTTAATCTGTAGGATTACATTGTCATCAAATTCTCCATCAAGGCCTATAAAATTATCATAAGCAGCCCTTGCTCTATCCGTCTTATAATCACGCCAATCTTGCTTGCAATTATATACAAAGCAACGCCATACTAGTACTCCTCCATGAGGTTTTAATGCTCTTGCAAGTAGATTAGCCCCTTCTGCATGGGTACGTTCATAAGTAAATGGTCCTGGTCTTCCTTCTGAATCTGCCTTAATTAAAAAGCCACCAAATTCAGGGATAACCTTATATATATTATTAACACAGTCCTCCCACCACTTAACTACTGCTGGGTCAAGAGGGTCTGCCGTCTTAAGTCCGCCTATTTCCATTGGTGCTGCAAAGTTAGCACTTACATACAACTTAACTCCATATCCTGCAAAAATATCTGCATATTTTTTTAATTCTTCAAGATATGAGTCTGTAATTAACCCTGTGGCTGCTTCTCCTCGCACGTTCACATTGTTAATTACTGTTGCATTTATTCCAATAGATGCTATAAGTCTAGCATAATCGATTATTCTCTCATTTACAAGTATTTTGTCGTTTTTAAAGAAAAACGATTGCCCTGAATATCCTCTCTCAATACTTCCATCTAAATTATCCCAGTGATTTAACATCCGAATATTATTAGTTGGATTCTCTGTTATCTCTAAACTTCTAAGACTTTCTCCATTGGATATCCTACGGATCAAGTCAAATGCCCCGTATAGAACGCCTTTTTCTGTCTTTCCAATAATATAAATCTTCTTATCAACTTGCCTTATGTGATAGCCTTCTTCATCTAGTTTGTCAGCTACTGAGATTCCATGTATACCCTCTTGGTCTGAAAGGCCTAGTACTATTCCACCTTCTACCTTATCAATGTCTTTCTTTTCACTTATAAAATTTGCCTGTGAAAGTTCAATATCAAGCATACCTTTTAAAGCAGTAGAAAGTTCCTCAATTGTATTTTCTCTTATCTCGCCTATTTTTTCATCCTTAGGTAAGCATACATGTATATCTGTTAATAATTCTCCATCTTGAAAATCATTTATCCTGTTGTAAGCTAGCCAACCTTTTCCATAGTTCATAAAAGCCTCCTGATTATAGTTATAAATAATATGTGTATGTCTTTTTTAATATATTTTTTAGTACAATCGAGGATGCAAATTTGCATCCTCTTTTGTTATAATTTATAAATAAATTTTAAAGTATTGTGTGCTGTTTACATGACACCTTTTTGCTAAATGGCTTGTTACCTGTAAGCTCAACACTTCTAGTATCTGGTTGGTTTGTACCAACATATACCTCAAAGTCACCTACATATAGGTTAAGCTCTCCGTCATTATCATAAAGTCCGAAGTCTTCATCTTGTAATTCTAACTTAACCGTCTTTTCCTCTCCTGGATTAAGGCGAACTTTTTTAAGCCCTTTTAATTGCCAGTTTGGCGCATCTTCTCTATTAACCTTTACGTATACCTGAACAGTCTCTGCACCAGCCATATCACCTGTATTCTTAATAGTAGCTTGACAAGTTACTGTCTTACCAGGTTCTATCTCATCTGCATCAACTGAAACGTCGCTTAACTGGAAGCTTGTATATGATAAACCATATCCAAAAGGATACAAAGCTTCATTCTTCATATAACGATAAGTTCTGTTCTCCATATTGTAATCTCTAAAGTCTGGTAACTCTTCACTAGTACGATAGAATGTTACCGGAAGTTTTCCTTCTGGTGATGCATCTCCAAATAACACTTGAGCAATTGCCCTTCCACCTTGAGCCCCAGGATACCATCCTTGAACTATAGCTGGTATATTTTCATCTGCCCAAGGAACACTTAATGCACTACCTGATAAGAGAACTAATACTATAGGTTTACCACTCTTGTATAATTCTTTTAATACTTCCTCTTGTATACCAGGTAAGTCTAAGTTAGGCTTATCTCCACTAGCGAATTCATTTCCTTGATCTCCTTCTTCACCTTCTAAGCCAGGATCAAGTCCAAAACAAGCAATAACTACATCACTCATATCAGCTACTGCACGAGCTTCCGCAATTCTGTCATTTCTTTGTCCTAGGCCAGACACCTTGTCTTGATGTAAGTGGCAACCTTCAGAATATAGGACTCTAGTATCTTCACCAAGATATTCTTTAACACCTTCAAGTATTGTTACATACTCAGATGCCGTTCCTTCATAGTTACCTACCAGCGCCTTACGGCTATTTGCATTTGGTCCAATTACCCCAACTGTCTTTAACTTTGATTTATCAAGAGGTAGAAGATTATCTTCATTCTTAAGCAATACTATAGACCTCTTTGAAGACTCAAGATTTAATTCTAAATGCTCTTTACTTTCAACCACTTCATACCCAATCTTATTGTATGGAACCTTGTCAGGATCATCAAATAGCCCTAACTTCATACGAGTAGTCATTAATCTTGTAACTGCTTTATCAATTGTTTCTTCTTTTACTAATCCATCTCTTACAGCTATTAGAAGATTGCCGTAAATATTACCGCAGTTCAAGTCACAACCACTGTTCATTGCAAGTGCAACAGATTCAACTGGGGTGGATGTAACCATATGATACATGTGGAAATCTTTAATTGCCCAGCAGTCCGATACTACATGGCCTTTAAAGCCCCACTCATCTCTAAGAATATCTTGCAATAATGTTGGGCTACCACAGCAAGGCTCCCCATTGGTCCTATTATAAGCACCCATCACAGATTCAACATTGGCCTCTTGAACACAAGCCTTAAAAGCAGGAAGATAAGTCTCATACATATCCTGAATTGATACTTCTGCATTGAAACTATGCCTTTCATCTTCTGGTCCTGAATGAACTGCAAAATGTTTTGCACAAGCTGCTGATTTCATATATTTTTCATCATGACCTTGTAAACCATCAATAAATCTTATTCCTAGCCTAGAGCTTAGATAAGGATCTTCACCATAAGTCTCGTGGCCTCTACCCCATCTAGGATCCCTAAATATATTTACATTAGGTGACCAGAAGGTTAGCCCTTTATAAATATCAGTATCACCGTACTTTTGTTGCATATTAAACTTTGCTCGTCCTTCTGTAGAAATAGCATCTGCTACTTCCTCTAAAATATCTTCATCAAATGTTGCCGCCAAACCAATAGCCTGTGGAAATACTGTAGCAGTTCCTGCACGAGCCACTCCGTGAAGAGCCTCATTCCACCAGTTATATGATTTGACATCAAGTCTTTCAATTGCTGGAGCTGAGTGCAGTGTCTGATACACTTTCTCCTCTAAAGTCATTTGAGACACTAAGTTCTGAGCTCTTTCTTCAAAACTTAATGTTTCATCTAAATAAGCTTTATTGTCCATCTTTGTTATCCTCCTAATTTATATTAAAAGTCCATAATTCTATGGTAAGCTTCTTTTGGCTCATGATTTTCATCAAATAATAATGGCCAGTTTTTACGACCCCTTACTGGGAAGTTGTCAAGCCATGTTTCATCATCAGCTGGACCCCATAAAGTCACATTATCAATAACGTCTTTATACTCTCTAAATATTGCAAAGGACTCTCCATAAGCCTTAGCTTGAAGTTCCATCATCTTTTCTGTAGGCTTGGACACTTTTTCTTCATCTTTAGAGCCAAAAACAGAAATCTCCATCTCTGTAATATGAATTCTTACCCCTAGACTTGCATATAGTTCTATTGCTTCACGAATTTCATCCATTGTTGGATTATATATGTTGAAGTGACATTGAAGCCCTACACCGTCAATAGGAATGCCTCTATCCTTCATATCCTTTACAGCCTTATATATTTTATCCCTTTTTTCTGGAACTATTGCATTATAATCATTATAAAAAAGCTCCGTATTAGGCAAGATTTCTCTAGCATATTTGAAGGAATAATCCATAAAATCTTCCCCAATAATATCTACCCAAGGACTTTTTCTTAAAATATTGTCTCCCTTATCATCAACAGCCTCATTTACAACATCCCAACAATAGAAATCATTTTCGTATCTTTTGCCAACAACCTCTATATGAGATTTTAATCTCTCTAATAGGATTTCCTTTGTAGCATCTTCAAAAACCCAAGGTGGGGTTTGCTGGTGCCATGTAAATGTATGACCTCTCATTGCCATATCATTATCTCTAGCAAATTGAACAATTCCATCTGCTCTGTCAAAATCATATTTATCCTTATTATAATGAACGCTGGAGAACTTAGTCTCGTTTTCACAAGTTAGACTGTTAAAATGTTTCTTAATTAATTCTGCATGTGTTCTTATTGTCCTACTATTTACTGCAACACCTACCTTAAAATAATCTTGATATTTGTCCTTTATTCCCATTTTGTCGCCTCTCTTTCAAACCTTATGTTTAAATTAGATTAGTTTAGTAAAATCCCGTCTATTCTGTACATGTTTAACATGCACTCTAATATATTATAGTATAAATTAACTATAAAGTAAACAAATTATAAACTTTTCGTTTTACATTATAAACAAAATTTTATCAAGCCTATTTTTTGTTAATTTGCTTTATAACTTTACATAATATGACTTTTGACATTTTTAAGCACTTGTATTTTTTTATTATTAATATATAATTGTAATACAAGAAGGGATTGGTTTACCATGAGAAATTTAGATGGATTCTTTGAAAAAGTTGATTATCAAAACAACACTTCTATATTGTTACATCTAAATAAAGAAACTGAAAGTTATGACACACACTGGCATTCTGCCATGGAGATAATTATGCCTTTAGAAAACATTTACACTGTAGTCATAGGCAAAAAGAAGTATGCACTAAATGAGGGTGAAATATTGCTTATACCTGCTGGTGAGCTCCATAAGCTTATCGCTCCTAATACTGGTTTAAGAAGAATCCTTTTATTTGATTTTTCTTTAATAAGTAATCTAAGAGGCTTTTCTAGCGTTTCAAATATATTTAACCAAGCGATTCATATTACTGAAGAAAACTCTCCAGATATACTGGTTCCTGTACAGACATTATTTGACGAGATTTCTTATGAGTACAAAAAAAATAACACTTTCAGAGAAGGTGCTATTTACGCTCATCTTATTCAAATGTTTGTCTTACTATCTAGAAAGTTTATGAACGCATCTAATTCATTTCCAGATCTTAAGACTAATAAACAGAAAGAATATGTGTCTAAGTTTAACCTCATCTTCGAATACATTAATAATAATTATACAGAAGATATTACTTTAGATAAGATTGCAGATGTGGCTGGATTCTCTAAGTTCCATTTTTGTAGGCTTTTCAAGCAATTCACTGGAACTACATTTTATGATTATTTAAATCAGCGCCGGATAAAGGAAGCTGAAAAACTATTGCTTAATCCGGAACTTACTATAACAGATGTAGCCATGCATTCCGGGTTTTCAAGTATTTCAACCTTTAATAGGGTTTTTAAAAACTTTAAGGAATGCACGCCTACAGAGTTTAAAAAATTATATCAACAAAAGAAAGGTTCTAGCCAAGACAAAAAGTCAAAGGCTAAATAACTTGTCTATTTATTGATCTAGATTTTTGTATCTTAGCCAATCAAAATCTGCGTAATTTTCGCTGTCTTGGCCATTGCTTGAGCAATATAGTCCCATAGTATTACCTACAAAACCACCTGCTACGTCTGTACTTAACATACGGCCGTCTACATCTGACTGAAGCATAGTGTAGTTTTCACCGTCATAACTATATTCAAAGGAAATATCCTGTTTATCTGCAGTGATTTTTAATCTGATAGAATTGTTATCATTCTTATCAACTGTAGCTTTAGACAGGATTTCTTCTTTGCCTTCTTTACATCTTATAAGCTGAACTTCCTCACTGTCACCATTTGTAGCCTTAACAAATCTATAGTGGAAATCAGGATTTTGCATTAGTACAAGTCCTGCTTCTTCTCCTGAAGCTGGTGTAAACTCCATTAAAGTTTCACATTCGTAACTCATTCCTGTTTGACGAATTCCTACATAACTAGGACTAACTTTCTCTGTAATCTTTTCTTTAGCTAGTTTTATTCTCAGATAACCTTCTCTTGCATCAAGGCTATAGTTTTCTGTAACAGGATTCCTTAAATATATGAAATGATGTGGAAGTTTATCTATATCAAAATCTTCTGTCTCTGGTAAAGGCTCTACTGGTGTTTCTGGTAGATTAGGGAACTCTATAGTATCTTCTACTATTCCTTTTCCAGGGTTTACAAGAGGCCAACCATTTTCCCAAACTACTGGTACTAAGAATGTCTCTCTTCCAAGGTTTCTATAATATCCACCATATGGACGGGATGCTAAGAGTACCATGTACCATTCACCATTCTGGGTCTCAACAAGGTCACCATGTCCAACATTTACTATTGGATAATTCCATCCTAGATGTCTATGGGTTAAGATTGGATTCCCTTTATGACCAACAAACGGCTTAGTAATATCATCACTAACTGCTACTGTAACAGCATGATCATGTGCAGTTCCAGCCTCAGCTATTATTAGATAATAACGTCCATCTTTTTTATAAATATGAGGTGCTTCTGGCCATACTACATCCTTTAATGCTCCATGCCATATAGCATAAATTTCTCCTACAAGAGTCATAGTTTCTAGATCTAATTCTTGTAGCCATATCTCATTGTCTCCGTAGTACTTAGCTCCTTCTCTTCTATCTCTTGTACCATGGCAATAGCATTTGCCATCATCATCAAAAAATAGGGATGGATCTATTCCGCCAGGTCCTGGGATATAATAAGGATCGGACCATGGTCCTGCTGGATCTGTAGCTGTTACTATAAAGTTACCTCCACAGGCAACATTTGTAGTAATCATATAAAATGTACCATCATGATAACGGATAGTTGGTGCAAAAATTCCTCCTGAATGCTCTGAACCTTCAAGGGGTAGTTGCTCTTTCCTATCTAGTACATTTCCAATCTGTTTCCAGTTAATCAAGTCTTTACTATGATAAATCGGAACTCCAGGAAAGTAAGCAAATGTAGATGTTACTAAATAATAATCATCATCAACTCTACAGATTGATGGATCTGGAGAAAATCCAGATATTATTGGGTTTTTAGCCATTTTACTCATAAATAACCTCCTGCATATTATTAGTCATTTTATTACAACAAGACCTTCACCTTTACTTTTTCCCATACACAATATATGTTACCACAAAGTTAAACGAATAACCAGCTGTTAACGTTTTATTTTAAGACAACTACTTTTGTAAAAAGCTTGTCCTTATTTGTCCATATCTTTAATATATTGGTCTGCCTTGTCCACCATATTTTGCATAGATGATTGGACCCTATTGGTGCTATGGGTTCTGCTGCTCTTAAAATGCAGATCCATAACCCCATCAGCTCCGTTATTCTTTATAGCATCTAGGTTTTGTCCATATCCATATCCAGCGCTACGACCACTAACATAGTTAACTGCTGGAGCAGAATCAAGCCCTGCATGAGGCATAGCTGACATAGCTCCTGCAAGAATATCATCTCCTACTTGCACCACTACTGCCCGTCTATCCCAACTCCAACCATTCCAAATATCTTTGATTATGTCTGAATCTTCTTTTGTTAAAGGTTCAATATCTGCATGATTAGTTCCAAAGGTTCTTCTCACCCAGAATGATTTCCCTGTATCAACATCAGTTATGTAAGCATCCGTACCTCTTTCCAGTATATATTGCACTTCTTCAAACCAATCTAAGGCTCCCCGTCTACCCTTCTTCTCTGGCCCTTCCTCTTCTTCCTCTGTTTCTTCTTGCTCATCTAGCTTTTCTGTTTCATCAGTTTCTTTCGGCTCATCTTCCATAAGAGTTAGTTCTTCGAACTCCTCATCCTCTAATCCCATTAAAGCGAAAGTTTCAATTTCATCTTCATTATCTTCTAGTTCTTCTACTTGTAACTCACTTTCTAAGTCATTCTCTATTTTAACTGTTTCTTCTTTTTTCATATTATCATTAGTAGATAGTCCTTTAACTGCTGCTTTCGAGATGTTGATTGGTGTTAATGACATTATTACAGTCATTCCAAGAGCAACAACCCGATTAAAAGTCCTTGTGTTCATTATGTTCTCTCCATTTTCATTACATATTTTTAGAAGTACAATCAAGAGTTTATTACAACTTTATTGTAATGTCAACGGTTTATTTAATATTTTCGTAACAATTTTAAATACTCTTGTAAGATATGGAGAGAACACCAATTGTTGCTGATTTTCCCACAAAACGGGAAGACCAAACTAAAGGCAAGCTTACGTTAAAGGTATCTATCTTTGCAAAAAACTTGCCTCTTTCTATTCATACTGTTAAGCCATA
>CAYOAJ010000038.1:0-12311 GCA_964401895.1 uncultured Herbinix sp. | reverse complement strand
AATATCATGAGTATTCTTTCGAGACTCCATAAATATATACAAAGTTGAAATCATCCCTATCAATATAGTCAAAAGAAATGGGAGGGTTAAATCAACATCTAACTTATATAATATTATTGCGAAGAGGGCAAAGAGTACAATTGTTACAGTAAATATTGCAATTCCTAATCCTTTAAGATAAGCCTGTTTACTAATTATCTCCTCTTCCTCAGTATTTAACTTTTCCCTTTCATTTTCTAAATGCTCAATATCTCTTTCAATATCTTTCTTGTAGTCCTCTTCTTCCTTTAAAAGCACAAGATCTTTTGGAATCTGCAATTCATAACTTTCAAAAAGCTGATATTGGATATCAGTAATATTTACATCCCTATTTTGCCGTTCTAGCCTTTCCCTGTTAAGCCTTACTATATTCCTAGCCGCATTATCTAAGTCTTCCCTGTACTCACTAGGAATCATCTCTATCTTTTGTATATCTGCTAGATAGGATGCTATGGTCTGATACTCTGATCTTGCTTCCCTAATCTGTTTTTCATTTTCCTCATATAGTTTACCATTATTTTTTATAAAATTCAATAAATTAGATTTTACAAACTCACTACCATAAGTTTTACTATCTTGCCCTTTTTGTGATTGGCTGGCTTCTGGCTGATCAATATCTTTTCTTCTAGCTAGCTTACTTTTAAGAAATTTAAAAATCCCCATCTTCTTGCCTGCCTTTCCGATATGACTCCATCCAATTCTTGATCATACCTTCCACCTTTTCTCTATAATCCATAACCATTCCCCTAGATTTTAGGTCTTTTATAGTATTAATCTCTTCCATTCTCTGGCTTTCTAAAGCCTCGATCTTTATTTCTTTTATTTCTTCTTCAATCTTCTTCTGGCCTTCTTCATCTATACCATATTCTTCAACCTTCTGATTATATAATTCATCACTAGTCATCTTTAAAGCATAAAGATATTGTCTTAAACTTTCCTTCCTTTCATTTCTTTCATAAGCTTGCCGAAAAAACTCTGAAGCCTCTGAAAACCCTTGGGTATTAAGTTTAGCAAGAGCCAGATTATGCAGTATGTCCCCGTAATTTTCAGGAGAAAGACCTATGGCTTCTTCAGAATTAAGAATTCTCTCGTACTCGCTTACTGCCTCTGCGTACTTACCCTTCTTTAGATGCTCATTAGCCCTTACAAAATGTTTTTTAACTGGACCATATTCTGCAATCTCATCAACCATCTTTAAGATAGATTTTATCTCATCTTGGGAATAATAATCCCCACTACATAATAGAGAGGTAACTAGGGTTTTTAAATCTGCATTCTTTCTCTTAAGAATTCTAAGCTTTTCTGCCCTATGTCCCAAGTCTAATTCTAACTCTATCCAATCAAAAAAGTCTTCACTAAATATATCCTCATCCACAAAGGTAATATTCTTATAGATATAATAAGATACCTCTTCTATTGAATAGACCCTAGCATCAGTCTTTGAGAAAAGATATGGTCTTTTGGCTCTTCTTCCACTACATAAGATCATCTTCCCCATACTTGCCACCTTCCTGGGACAGAGGGTCAGGTCCCTCGTCCCACTTTTACACAATTCCCCATTATGGGACACAGGACCTGACCCTCTGTCCCACTTTTGAGACAAGCGACTTGTCCCATTATAAAGTATTCTGTGCGATGTTGAATTCCCATATATGATTGCTTGCTGGATATAAGTCTCCAAAACCTAGATCCTTTATCTTAATTTTTGCTAAGTCTTTGCTTATAAAACTTATGTTTAGTCCTAACCTTGTCATCTTGTTAGGTCTCTCTGGAAGATTGCTTAGGATAAAGCTCTCCCTTACAGTTTCTTTAGTCATAATATTATGGAAAAAGAGATTGATTTCTCTCATATTATCAGGAATTATCTCTACAGTATTATTTACCTCATACCAAGGAGTACCGGCTTTTGCAATCATATGCTCTTGCATTTTCCCATCTCCATAGACTAATAGATAAACCGAATTATTAATCATATCTTCATCTATTAATATGTACTGGCTTTCCCCTTCCTCAGACATTTCTTTTGCTGCATAACAGGCACCTTTTGAGTACATTCCTGTCCCAATAAAGGCCCTTCTTCCAACAGAAAGCTTTTTTAGTACATCCTCTGCCCAGCCACCTTCAAATCCTTCACCAGTAAAATAAAGTGTAGAAATGATTTGCTTATAAAGAGCTTGATTTGCTGCATTTTCTAATATATACGCATGGTCAATTTCTTTATCCTCTAACATGGAATAGGTTAATATATTGGAATAATCCTTTTTTACTATACTTGCCACCTTTGGCTTTGTTCTTCTATTTATCTGAATCTGATAATATTTTAAGCCCTCTTTGGCAAAGTCAAATAAGCCTACATCATTTATCCATAGAGAAGAATCTTGGCTAAGTGCATAGTATATATAAGCAGAAGAATGACTTATAACTGTTCCCCTGTCTTCTTCTATTCCCAGTAAGAACAAGGCTTCTTTTATATTAGCAACTAGGGTCTGACTTGTGTCCCTAACAGTTACAACTATTTTTGTTATAAGTTCCGTTGGAAAGTCTTTCTTCAGAAGTATTAAGGTCCTTCTGAAAAACTTCTCTAGAAGCTGACTCCCTGTAAATTCTACTCCCCCTATGCTGGTTGTTTCCTGGGATAAAAGCTTTTCAAAAATATTATCTACCAATATACCTTTATCCTTAGCTGCACATTCCTGTGCCTCTTCACCATATAACCAATTCAAGGTATCATTTGTAAGACAAAGAACTGTTGGTATCCTTGAACCTATAGGAAGTGGCTCAAAACTTTTATAACTATAACAAGATATTTCTGAATATTCTTCACCTAAATCATAGCCAACGATTAATTTTCTTTCCTCCGCCATATTTCCCCTCGCTTCAATCTACTTTTGTCTATAATGGATGAAAACATTTGTTTATAATGTATTCCGACATTACATATTGCTCCATTATCTCTAGTAAGGTCTCATCATCCTGACTTTCTATAGCCTTCAACATAATATTAATTTGGTTATATCTAGAATTCGCCTCCACTGGCATATCCTTGTCATACTGCAAGGTAAAGGTTTCTGTAATGTTTTCCTCTCCATCTTCTATCTCTGTTATATAGTATTGGATGGGGTCATTATAGAAAAGAACAAATTCTTTAAGATGAATTCCATTAAAAACATTTACCATTAATTCTGTTATATATTCATCTCTTTCACTGCTGATAAGCCGATAGTGAATATAGACTTGTTTATCTGGATCTGCCTTATATTCAACAAAACTTTTATCAAGTAACCTACCGGGTAAGTCTATATGTTTTTTATATTTAAGGAAGAAGGGTAAGACAATCCCTTTCTTCTCTAGATTAACTATGGATATCTCTATAAAAGTATTCTCCTCTTCAGTTAATTGATCATTTGTAGAATTGTACTTTAACCAGGCTAAGAGGTAAAAATCATTACTTCCATAATTCAGTTCTTCCCTCATGATCTTCAATAGCTCTTTATTAATTGGAGTATCATGAACTAGATATCTATAAGCGTTATAGATTAAGTAGGCTTTAATTATCTCATTCTTCTTATCATCTTTACAAAAATCAATAAAGACTTGATAAGTGTCTCTTAGATTACTTTCTGCAAATAGACTTGCTGAAAGTATTCTTTTTTCAAATCTACTAGTTTCCATCTGGGAAGCCTTAGCCCCATTCCAGATAGAAAGCATGTCCTTAGTTGGTCCATAGTAAAATCTAATTAAGTAGGCTAAAATATCCTTCTTTTCTTTTCCACTTTGATAAAGATAGTGACATAGATTTAATAAATCTTCATCTTTCTCTATATCCACTTTACTTCCCTCAAGCAGGCCTGAAGAAAGATCAACTAAGGACTTTATTTTTATATCTTGAAAATGAAAATCCTTAAGCATCTTTTTTGCCTTACTATAAATCCCCCTAGCTATCAAGTATTCAAAAACTTTTATTCTTTCCTTAGATCCCACTAATTCTATATCAAGTTCATTAAGCCACCTATCCAAGCTGTCATTGATACAATTTTTATAGTAATAATCTATTAAGGATATAAGGCACTCTGACCTGTAATAATCCTTAAGATTATCTAGACTAAGCAACTTCTCCCTTATACTTATTGACTCCTCTGTCACTACATGGTTTTTCCCATAAGAGTTATACAGATATAAGACAAGCAGAGGATTTTCACTATAAGGCCCTATTATATCTACACATTTCTTTATATCTAATAAAGGATAGATAGTGTATTTGATATATAGCTTATGTTTATTTCCATAAGAATCCGTAAAAAAGATTTGAGCATTATCACTATATATGGTAATAAGGGCTTTCCCGTCTTCTAGACTTGTGGTTTTCTCTTCCTCTAGTTCCCTATGATAGACTGTTACAGAAACAATATTAGGATTATCACAAGACAGCTGGTAAGTAAAACACACCTGTGATAAATGGTCTGCAATATCCTTAGTCATCACTTCCTTGTGGCAGAAAAACTCCTCATATAAAAGGGCAAGATCCTTATTTATCTCATATACCTCTAATTGTT
Organism: uncultured Herbinix sp.; assembly: GCA_964401895.1. Classification (GTDB taxonomy): domain Bacteria; phylum Bacillota; class Clostridia; order Lachnospirales; family Lachnospiraceae; genus Mobilitalea. The sequence continues at coordinate 7,719 of CAYOAJ010000038.1, read as the reverse complement.
TTAAGGCAAAAAGCTTCATCTTCTTAAGATATGATTGGTATATTTCCTGATTAACAGATTTATTCTTTATAACATTTGCATATAAAAAAGCCTTTTTTCTATTACTAATATTAGAATTGTAAATAAAATATAAAAGCACTGGTTCATCTAAAGGATGGTCTGTATTATTATCTATGGAATAAATGTAATACTCATACATACCTGTAATCCTAAGATGGGCCTCCACACCTAGTTTGAACCATTTATGGTATCTGTTAGATCTTTTTAAACCCTTAATTAGCATACTGCATATTGAAGATAGGATTTCTTCTCTTTTATCTTCTTCATATAAGCTAGTTAAGCCTTTAAAAATCAGCGGATGAAAGTTTTTCATCCTGGCTGTTAGATAAGTGTATTGCACTATAGAATCTTTAGTAAGCATCTTGTTTTCTATCCCATAATTCATAACCTGTATCTCAAATTCACCTAATTCCCTAAGTAAAAATGGTTCTTCATTATATACTAATACGGCTTCATGGTATAGAACTGGACTAGTGCATCCTCTATCAAATTGTTCCTTTATATGTTCTATTTTAAGTTCCTTTTTTATATCATAGCTTTTATCAAGATAAAGCAAAAACCACAGTAGCCTCCAATCAGGATTACCGCTTGTATAAAAAGCTCTTATTATTTTCTTTGCATATTCTATATTTTCCTCATCCTTACGATGTAGGGCTAAAAGATATAGGTAACCACAATATTCAAGATAAGATCTTTCCCCAATTTCCTTCTCTGTACCTGATAATTCCTCTAAGATCCTTCCTGCCTCTTCTTCTCTACCTGATAATAGAGCCAGATGAATCTGCATTAATTTCGGTATGTAGCTTCCCTCTTCCCTATATCTGGAGTCTAATAAAGTGGACATTCTAGAAACATATGTATTAGGATTTATATTATTAAGTTGAAAGTCCAAATAGTTTTTAGTCATCTGTAAATCTATTTTCTTAGTCTTTTTTCTTAATAATAAATGTTTTTCCTCTTCTTCATCAGCCTTCTTATGGCAGATGACATTTACTACAATAGTTTGACTAATAGTCTTGATAAAGATTCGCCCATAATTCTTACCCTTCCCCATCTCCTCAGGAACTATAAGAAATGAAAGTTGAAACTTATTGTCAATAAAACGGTCTGTCCATAGGCGTTTTTGCATTAGTTTAATATAGGGCACATCTGTGCTAAGGCGAATTTCCCCATATCCCCAGCCATCCTTGCTTAAAGTCAAACTTCCATTTATCTTCTCATCTGAAAATATATCATATTCAAGTTTATTTTTATTAAGACTAATATTTATTTTATTTTTCTTCTTTATTAGGATTAAAAACTCTTCTAGAGCCTGACTTGTTGACATGTTTTTTATAAGATTCATATAGGTAGTATAGTAATTGTTATTCTCACTTATAACTATTTTCTCAAAGTTTTCTGAGCGAAAGACCTTCATAGCCTCTGCCCAATCCCTTCTTGCTAAGTTTGCAAAATAATTAAGGTTTTCTAGCTTGCCAATAGAAGTCATAATATAAGGAGCTAGAACCTTGGCAGAAAAGGGAATTCCATATTCACCGCAATCACTTACAATTGTTAATTCTCCCTTAACTTCATCCCCAGCTTTAAGAAAGCTTGCATTAAACCTATAATGAATGGTAAAAGTTTTTCCTACGAAATTATTTTCAGGCAAAGTCAACAAGCTATTAGAAGAGTAAACAACTCCTTTCATCCTACGATTAATAGAGTTTGTCACGGTTATAAAGTCTTCATAAACCTGCCCTGCAATAACTTCAATCCTAATCTCTTTTTTGGACAAATAAAGGTCAGGAAGCTTATATTCAAACTTTCCCTGTGATAAAGCTTCAATTTTCTCCTTCAACAGATCACCCCACGGATGTTACATCATTCAAAAGTCAGTACTATATGATATAATAGATTTATTCTTGTAATAATTATAATGTATATAGTTAAAAAAATCTAGTCTATGGCAACATAATATGTCAGAAAACAAAGAAGGGAGATTTTATATACTATGGCTAAACAAAATCAACAATTTCATGGTAGTGATTTAGAAGCTGTTGAAAAGGCATACGGAATTAAAAAAGAAGATATAATCAGCTTTTCTGCAAATGTTAACCCCTTAGGGATTTCACCAAAACTCCGGGAAAGCTTAACAGATAAGGTTGATGTTATAACCAGCTATCCAGACAGGGACTATACCTCCCTGCGGAAAGAGATTGCATCATACAGCGGTGTTAATATTGACAATGTAATTGTGGGAAATGGTGCTACTGAGCTTATTTCTCTTTTTATTAAGATTATAAAACCTAAAAAGGCTCTTATCCTTGGGCCAACCTATTCTGAATACGAAAGAGAGTTAAATCTAGAAGGTGGACAAGTAAGCTATCATCAGTTAGAAGTGGAGAAAGATTTTCAGTTAGACTTAGCTAGGCTTAAAAAAGACCTAGAGTTAGATGTGGACTTGCTAATTATCTGTAACCCTAACAATCCAACTTCATCTGCAATTACTAATAAAGATATGGAAGAAATACTGAAGGTCTGTAAGAACAATAATATCTTTCTTATGGTGGATGAAACCTATGTGGAATTTGTAGAAGATATCAGTAAGATCAGCTCCGCCCCATTAAGTAAGGAATACGACAATATAATTATCCTTAGGGGAATATCAAAATTCTTTGCCGCCCCTGGACTTAGGTTAGGGTATGGAATCTGTGGCAATAAAGAATTAATTGATGAAATAAACAGGCAAAAGAATCCTTGGTCAATAAACTCTCTTGCAGCAGTTGCAGGGGAAATAATGTTTACAGATGAGGAATATATTAAGGAAACCAGAAAACTTATATCCACAGAACGGGAAAGAATCTACTCTATCCTTTCTTCTAATAGGAATGTCAAATGCTACAAGCCAAGTGCAAACTTTATGCTTGTGAAACTTCTAAAAGAGGGTATAAGTTCCCAAGATCTATTTCAGGCTGCCATAAAGGAAGGCTACATGATAAGAGACTGTTCTACCTTCCCCTTCCTAGGAGATAAGTTTATACGCTTCTGCTTTATGAATCCGGAAGACAACGATAAGTTAATTGAATTGCTGGTTAATGAATTAGAATAAAAGCCCGGAAGACCTTGGGTAAATTTTTGCAATGTATTTACTTTACGAGTAGTTAGCAGCTAAAACATTTTTTTGCAACACGCTCCCGCTTAGTTGATGCACATAGCGGTTCATAAGGCTGTAAAGAACACAGCCTAAGAACCGATGGCATCAAATAGTTGCAAAAAATATGTTTTAGCTGCTAACTACTTTTAGATTTCACCACTTGCAAAAACCTACCCAAGGTCTTCCTAGTTTGTTGACTATTTTAACCATAGCTTTAGCCGAAAATATAAAAGCAATAAGACTTTTGATATCTATATAGAATTGAGAGACTCTATTAATTTAACTTGAGACATAGGCCCAAAGAACAGGAAGGCAGGGGAATCTTTTTGCAATATTAGAAGTCTAAAAAACAGGCAAGAAATAAAAGGGGAGCTTTTGCAACTATTTGATGCCGCCGGTACTTAGGTCATATCCTTTATGACCTTAGTACCGGCGGCATAATCTAAGCGGGAGCGTGTTGCAAAAATCCCCTTTTATATCTTGCCGACTTATAATCTAAACTATATTGCAAAAAAATTCCCCTGCCTTCCGCCTTTTGCACATACTGATTAGTTAAATTAAGTTCTATATTTGTCCAGCTGTTACTGCCTTCACTTCTTCAAATTCTTCTTGTATTTCCTTAGACGGTTCTTTTGATAACAGAGAACCTACAACTATAGCTATGCATGATACTATAAAAGCTGGAAGCAATTCATAAACTCCCCAGATCCCTCCATGTGGTTTAATTAAAAAGTACCATATAAATACCATGGATCCTCCGCTTACCATTCCTGCAATTGCACCAGACCTTGTTGTTCGCTTCCAGAATAGTGAGAACAACATTAAAGGTCCAAATGTTGCACCAAAACCAGCCCAAGCAAAGGATACTATTGAAAATATAACACTATCTTCATCTAAAGCTATAAGTATTCCAACTATAGCTATAACAAGCAAAGTAGCTCTTGACATAAATAGAACCTGCTTGTCACTAGCATCTTTTTTCATAATTCCCTGATATATATTCTTAGATATGGCTGATGCCGCTATTAGAAGATAGGAATCCGCAGAGCTAATTGTTGACGCAAGAATTCCAGACATAACCACTCCTGCAACAATAGGAATAAATAAATCTATTGAAGTAATAACAAAGATGCTTTCCGCACTACTCTTTGTCAATAATGCATTAGGATACAGCACTCTACCAACTATTCCTATTCCAACAGCTACTGTTAGGGATATAAGACACCATACTGTTGCTATTCTTCTAGAGAATTTAATATCTGTTGGTTTATTTATAGCCATAAATTTCAGAAGAATATGAGGCATACCAAAGTATCCAAGGCCCCAGGAAATAGTAGAGATTATAGTTAGTATTCCATACCTACCTGCTTCACCAAATAAGGGGGCACCAGTTTCTGAAACCTGCTGGACTCCATCTACTAATACAGGATTAGCAATACCAAAGAAATCAAAAAATCCCGGAATTTCTTTTGCATTATCCACAACAGCTCCTAAACCGCCTGCTACATATAGGCCTCCTCCTAAAACAACAATTAATGCTCCAAACATAACAATCCCTTGCATAAAGTCAGAAGCACTCTCTGCTAAGAAACCACCAATAAATGTATAAAATACTACAAATGCAGCACCAACTATCATCATAGTAATATATTTTGTATCAAACAAGGTGCTAAAAAGTTTACCTACTGTCACAAAACAGCTTGATGCATAAACAGTGAAAAATATCAATATGAATAAGGCTGCAATTGAAAGTATAACTTTCTTGTCTTCCTTAAATCTGTTACTAAAAAAGTCTGGTATAGTAATTGCATCTCCAGAAATATGGCTATAATTACGCAATCTCTTCGCTACAAATAACCAGTTTAAATATGTACCTATAAATAAACCAATTGCTGTCCAAGCAGCCTCGCTAAGTCCAAACCAATAAGCAACACCTGGAACTCCCATAAGTAGATATCCACTCATATCAGAAGCTTCTGCTGCCATTGCAGTAACCCAAGGCCCTAGGGACCTTCCACCTATTAGATAGTTTTCAGTACTTGCACTTGCTCTTTTGGCATAATACAGACCAATCCCTATTACTATAGCCATATATATAGCCATAACTATAAGTATTTGAGCTTGACTAATATCCATTCTCTAACTCCCCTTTTATATTTATTTTATTTTAGTTTGGAGCAATCAAACTACTCCAAAATTCAGCCAAATCTTGATCACTATTCATAGCCTCTTTCATCTTCACGTAGATTTCATCTATAAGCTTCTCTACATCTGGATCATTGTTTCTCTCGTCATAATATTCTTTAAAATCCGCTTCCATCTCTCCATCAAATATCTTTAATTGACCTTCTTCATCAGTTATAATATAAAACTTTGAAAGATTTGGGGCAAGAGTAATTATTCCAGTTATCTTAGTGTCATAATAAACATAAACTATGTAAGTTCCTTTATCTACTCCATCCTTAGTATATACCTTAATATTACGGTAGTCCTCGTCATATTCAGTAATCTCTGCTAAGCGACTTAGAGAAATAACATTTGCAGGATCGCTTGATAAACTTTTCAACATATCTATATCATGATTAATTCTGGCTGCATAATAATCACGTATCAAGGCATCGATTTCTGGATCATCATTCTCTACCAAGTCATATACTGGTTTTGGTTTTGGAGTAGGGCTGGGGGTTGGTGATAGGGTTGGTGCTGGGGTTGCCGTTACCTCTGAATCATATGATAGGCTATACTGCATTGCCTCCATTGAATCTTCCTCAACATAAACACCGTCAATATCTGGTGCATTATTCGACAACTCACCTGTAAGCCCAGGCGTTACAAGCATAACCACTCCCATAGCCCCCACTAATGCAAAAAGAAAAACCTTTTTAAATTTAAAATCAATATTAAACTTCATAATTATCCTCTGTCCCTTGTTCTAGTTTGTTCTAGTTTTAGCTACTAATATACTTTCCATTTTAGCAGATGAAATCTAAAAATACAATAAAGATTTAATATACTTTTAACAATGTTCATTCTTTTGTAATCTTAAGAGTTTATTAGCTTTCTTTTAAATGGTATAGGGTACGGAGTTTTTCTGTTGTCAACTTAGCTTTCTCTTGACCCTTAAAATCATTTGCCACTACTCCCTGGTCCAACATAATTAATCTATCTCCGTAGCGAATTGCATCGTCTAAACGGTGGGTGATCATTAAAACAGTTAGTTTATTCTTGGCTATAATCTTCTCGGTAAAGTCCATGACATCTACTGCTGTTTTAGGATCCAGGGCTGCTGTATGTTCATCTAATAGCAGTAATTTAGGAGGATTAATAGCACTCATAATTAGTGCAATAACTTGACATTGGCCTCCTGATAGATCTTTTATTTTACTATCCATCTTATCTTCTAGACCCATATTTGCCTGGGATAACTTATCCCTAAAAATATCTTTTTGTTTCTTTGTAATTGCCCAGTTTAGATTTCTCCTGTTTTGCCGGCCATAGGCAAGAGCCATATTTTCAGCAACAGTTAAGTTTGGGGCAGTTCCCATCATAGGACTTTGGTATACCCTGCCAATAAATTTGGCCCGCTTATGCTCTGGCATAAAAGTAATGTCCATACTATCTAGATATATATAGCCTTCATTTGCAATTAATGATCCGCTTATTAAGTTAAAGAGAGTTGATTTACCAGCCCCATTATTGCCAAGAAAGGTGACAAATTCTCCATTCTTAATTCTTAAGTCAAGTCCATTTATTATGTGTAATTGCTGGTTTCCACCCTTTTTAAAACTTTTGTATAAATTCTTAATCTCTAGCACGATTCTTGTCACCTCTTCTTCTTTTAAGTTTATATGCTTTTCTATAATGCTGAATTGCTGGTATTGATAAGGCCATTGTTACTATAATAGCTGAAATAAGTTTCATAGAGTAGGCCGGGAAGATTCTTGTCTTTACAGCCACTGCCATAATAATTCTATATACTATAGAGCCAAGAAGGCAGCTTATAAGGCCTGCCAAAACACTTCTATTCCTAATAAATGCTTCTCCTATAACAACTGCAGCTAGTCCCACAACTAGCATTCCCGTTCCTGAATTCATGTCTGCGTAACCTTGGTCGCTGGCAATTAATCCACCAGATAGGGCAATTAGTCCATTACTTATCATAAGGGCTAGGATTCTATATAAATCAACATTCATTGAAGATGACCTTGCCATCTTCTCATTGTCTCCTATTGCCCTTATACAAAGTCCACAATTAGTTTTGAAAAATGTAGTTATTATACCAACAAGTACAATTACAAATAGGAAGGATACAAAAATTTTCCCCCTATTATAATCCATGGGTATGATTTTTCCTGCCAAGTCATATACGGTTGTCACACCGATTAAAGTTAGATTAGATGACCCCTTCATAACCATAAGATTAATAGTATAGAGGCCAGTGGTTGTTAATATTCCTGAAAGAACAGCAGGTATCTTTAATTTAGTTTGAAAAAACCCTGTGACAAGTCCTGCTACTGCCCCAC
>CAYOAJ010000037.1:0-12430 GCA_964401895.1 uncultured Herbinix sp. | reverse complement strand
TAATTTAATATCAGTACCACGACCTGCCATATTTGTTGCAATTGTAACAGCTCCTTTAAGTCCAGCATCTGCAACAATCTCTGCTTCCATCTCGTGAAACTTTGCATTCAATACATTATGAGGGATACGTCTCTTTTTTAATAGAGCGCTTATCTCTTCAGAAGCATCAATGGTAATAGTACCTACCAATACTGGTTGTCCCTTCTCGTGAGAAGCAACTATCTCATTAATAATTGCATTAAGTTTTTCTCTTTGTGTTTTATAAACAGCGTCATCTCTATCAATTCTTTTAACAGGAAGGTTTGTAGGTATTTCAACAACGTCCATACCGTATATTTCCCTGAACTCCTGCTCCTCTGTTAATGCAGTACCTGTCATACCACTTCTTTTATTATATTTATTAAAGAAGTTTTGAAAAGTAATTGTAGCAAGGGTTTTACTTTCCCTTTTAACTTTTACATTCTCCTTAGCTTCTATAGCTTGGTGAAGGCCATCACTATATCGTCTACCAGGCATAATACGACCAGTAAATTCATCTACAATAAGGACTTCATCATCTTTAACTACATAATCCTTATCCTTATGCATAAGATTGTGAGCCCTTAGGGCTAAAATAATATTATGTTGAATTTCAAGATTTTCAGGATCTGCTAAGTTCTCTATCTTAAAGAATTCTTCTACCCTATTAACACCTTCATCGGTTAAGTAAACATTCTTCTCTTTTTCATTAACTATAAAGTCCCCTTCTTCGGTAATCTCTTCCTTCATAATTGCAGCCATCTTAGTCATCTCTGCACTTTGACTACCTTTTTTCAATTGCCTTGCTAAAATATCGCATACTCGGTAAAGATCAGTTGATTTACCACTAGATCCAGATATAATAAGGGGGGTTCTTGCTTCATCAATTAATACAGAGTCAACCTCGTCAATAATTGCAAAATTAAGTTCTCTTTGTACTAATTGTTCTTTATAAATAACCATGTTATCTTTTAGGTAATCAAATCCTAATTCATTGTTAGTTGCATATGTGATATCGCAAGCATATGCTTCTTTTCTTTCTTCCTTGCTCATGCCTCCTATAACGCAACCTACTGTAAGACCTAAAAATTCATGAATTTGTCCCATCCACTCTGCGTCACGTTTTGCAAGATAATCATTAACCGTAACTATATGAACCCCTTTTTCTTCAAGAGCATTAAGATATACAGGTAATGTTGATGTTAAGGTTTTACCTTCACCAGTACGCATCTCTGCTATTCTTCCCTGATGTAATATAACTCCACCAATTAATTGAACCCTGTAATGCCTCTCCCCAATTGTCCTTTTTGCCGCCTCTCTTACTACTGCATAAGCCTCTACTAGAAGGTCATCTAGGGTCTCCCCTTCCTTAAGCCTTTTCTTAAATTCATTGGTTTTCCTTTTAATATCATCATCGGATAGTTTTTCATATTCTGCTTCTAATTCTTCTATTTTGTCAACCATAGGTAATATTCTCTTAATTTCTCTTTGGCTATGTGTCCCAAATATTTTTTCTATTATTCCCATTATATATTCACTCCTGTACCTTTCTTAATCTATGATTAATCATTTAATAATTATTGTAACATTTACACAAGTGTTATTCAATATAATTCTATTCCTAAAAAATTAGGCTGTCCCAAAGTGAAGTTATAAAGTGATTTGGAACAGCCTAATTTATATTTATATTGTGTTACATTCTAAAACTTCAGGTTAAAACTAGTATTCTGGTTCTATTAGTCCATAAGTATCGTCCTTCCTCTTATAGACAACATTTACTTCATTAGTTTCTCCATTACGAAATACATAAAAACCGTGTCCTAATAGCTCCATCTGAACACAAGCCTCTTCTGGATGCATGGGTTTAATTGCAAATTGTTTGACTCTTTCTATCTTAATTTCTTCATCTCCGTGAAAACTCTCTTCTAAAAACGCTTTTTTAAAGTTCTTATTTGCATGCTTATTCTTAGCTAATTTACTTTTATGCTTCTTTAACTGACGTTCAATAACCTCTTCTGCTAAATCAATTGATACATACATATCATTACTTACTTGTTCTGCTCTAATGATACTTCCCTTAACTGGAATGGTAACTTCAATCTTATGCCTATCTTTTTCCACACTCATAGTCACTTGGACTTCAGTGTCAGGAGTAAAAAATTTTTCTAGCTTACCAAGTTTCTTGTGTACTGCATCTTTCAGACTTTCTGTTACATTGATATTTCTACCGCTGATAATAAAGCGCATTCTACCAACTCCTTTATTAGTTTACAAACTCTTAGTAGCCTAGTTTAGATTAGTCATGCTTGTGTAAATATATAGTTCTTAGTTTTATTATATCATGGACTTAAAAACATGACAAGCATTAGCTATTGTCTGATAACTCTAGAATGTTTACTGATAACAAATAGACTTAACTAATTATAAGATTTCTTTAGTTTTTATGTCATTTTAACATAAGTAACAAAACGAACTTTCGTCCTTGACAAGCTTTTTCTTCATCGACAAGAGTAGTTGATAAACGTTGATAATGTTGATAACCTCGTGTATAACTAATATATTGGCTGAAAAGTGGCCTTTTTTCTGTGGATAACTTTGTTGGCTATACATGATAATCAATTTCATCTTACATTATATGGGCGAGCACTTCTTTTTGATTGTGCAATATATACATATTTTCTTTTGTCAATAGTCCTTTTGCATTCTCTAAATTCTCTATATCTTTATACATTTTTAAATCTTTATATTCAATTTATTTTCTTTTTGTCTTAATCTGCTTTAATAAAATAAAAACAGATGTAACATTCCAAATAAAATGCTACACCTGTCATATTTTCTTTTATATTAATTCACTACTCTTCTTGCCCTATAGACTTTTCTATAATTATAATTAGATATAATTATCCCTTGCCTACTGTTAGCAGCATGAACAATTTTATCATTCCCTATATACATAGCTACATGATTTACTGTACCACTACTATTAGTATAGAATAATAAATCTCCTGGCCTTCTATCTGATATATTTACTTGTACACCAGCTCTAGCCGCTTGATCCCTTGATGTTCTTGGTAAGCTATATCCGTGTTGTTTATAAATTGTATATACAAAACCTGAGCAGTCTGCCCCCTTCGTTAAACTAGTTCCACCCCAAACATAAGGGTTGCCTACAAAGTTTTGAGCATACTTGGCTATCTCTGCCCCTGTGCCTGACCCCCCACCAGTAGAAGGTGCTGGTTTATTATTCTCTGATTTTTTCTCTGCTTCCCTACGCTTTCTTTCTTCAGCAGCTTTTCTCTCTGCTTCTTTTCTTTCAGCCTCTTCTTGAGCAAGCCTTTCTAATCTTTCTCGCTCTGCCCTTTCTGCGGCTTCTTGTTCTCTCTTGATTCTTTCTTCTTCCTCTATTGAAATTGCATAATTAAAGACAATATCTTCTTCTATATAGTCCCTATGTACAAAGCCTGTGAAATCTTCCCCCTGGCCTTCAGAACCTAATAAGATTTCTGCCCACTCATCATATAGATTTACAATAATAAAAGTTTCACCTTCAGGAATAAGTTCAAGAGTTTTACTATCTATACTTTGTTCTTCCCTAACTCTTAAAGTTGCTGTTCCAGTTACCGTTGCATATCTGGTTGCATATTCATCAAACATCTCTTCTGCATCCCTGCCTGTTGCTAAATATTCAAGAGCAATATACCCTTCAACGTCACCAGATTTTATTCTAACCCAACCATCATCTAACCATTCAAGAATATCTGTAGCGCAACCTCTGTAAAGTTTACCTACAACCTCACTCTCTGTTGATGGTTCTGTTCTTATATTAACGTAATTATTTGCCTTAGATACACCAAGATTTTGATATGGGGATATTATCTTTGATTCTAATATCTTAACAATATCCTTTTTATTATCCTCTTGATCACCATTGGCGCTTTCATGATATCTATCTAAAGTTTCTGCTATTCCTGCTATTCCCTCTTCATATAAAAATCCACTTTCCGCACTAACTATAGTGAAAGGAATGGATACAAAGATACTAGTGGCAGCAATAAAAGCAGGTATCTTAAACTTATGTAATAAAGCCTTGTTTTTTGTCTTCAACTGTCTCCCTCCTAAGTACACATTAAATATTACAATCTTCTTCAGTGAAATGTTACAGAAATGTTACATCTCATGAAATGATTATAACAAAAGGATTAGTCACTGTCAACAAAAAACAAGACCTTTTTCAAGCTTTTTTATGTTTTACTGTCAAAATAATGTTATCTCTATAGATTTATAGGATAAATCATTAAATTTTATTTAAATATTTTTCTACACCTGTAATGGCATTGGCTCCGTCAGAGATGGCTGTAACAATTTGCCTTAATTCTTTTGTCCTTATATCACCTGCTGCAAATATTCCATCTACATTTGTCTGGCAACTTTCATCCGCAATAATATAACCCCTATCGTCTAGGTTAACTACATCTTTGTATGGTGCAGAATCCGGAAGATAACCAATAGATATAAAAACACCATCTACTTCAAGATTGCTTGTCTCTCCGGTTTTTACATTCTTAATGTCTATTGAATCTACTGCTTCTTGTCCCTTTATTTCTTCTACAACAGTATTCCAGAGTACAGTTACATTATCTAATCCTAGTAATTTGTTAACTGCACTCCTATTAGCTCTTAACTCATCTCTTCTATGAATCACATATACCTTTTCTGATACTCTTGAAAGAAAAATAGCTTCTTCCACAGCAGTATCTCCGCCGCCAACCACTGCAGTTATCTTATCTTTAAAGAAAGCTCCATCACATGTGGCACAATATGACACACCAGCTCCAGTTAAATCACTTTCACCTTTAACGTCAAGAGTCCTAGATTTACCTCCACCCGCAATAACTAGTGCTTTAGAACGATATTCACTTCCATCAGACAAAGTTAAAAGCTTAATGTCTCCTTCTAGATTCAAATCTACAACCTGGCCATCCACAAACTCTGTACCTAATCTTTCACAATGTTCTCTAAACTTGGCACTTAAGTCAAAACCTGATACCTCTGGCAATCCTGGGTAGTTATCAACTTCTGCAGTATTGACAACCTGCCCTCCCGTAAAGCCTGTCTTTTCTATTACAATTACACTTAACTCAGCCCTTTTTGCATAAATAGCTGCTGATACACCTGCTGGTCCTGACCCAATTACTATTACATCATAAATCATATTAACTCCTCCTAACCTTAAATTATAAACATATCGTCCATTATTAATAATATCTAATTTCTAAATATTCATCAGTAACATTATTACAAAGATAAAACCTATACTTATTATATCAAAAGCATTAGTTGTTTACCACTATCCAACATCTTTAAATAAATAGAACTTGATTCTTGCATTTTTATGGTCTATATTTAATAGAGGATATTTCATTTATAGAAAGGTGCATATGTATGTATTCAATGAACTGTAGAGTTAGATATAGCGAGCTCAACCATAAGACTCATACCTTAGACCCTTATGGAATAATTAATTACTTTCAAGATTGTAGTACATTTCAATCAGAAAGCTTGAATCTAGGCTTTAAAACCTTGCAAGAACATAAGCGGGCTTGGATTCTAAATAGTTGGCAACTACACATTTTATCTGATATTAGGTTGGGAGATAATATTACAGTGTCAACGTGGGCTCATGATTTTAAAGGTTTTTTTGGACATAGGAATTTTTTAATAAAAGATGATAGTAATAAGGATCTAGCTGTAGCTAATTCTATATGGATTTTTATGGACACAGAGACCGGTAGGCCTAGTAGAATTCCAAAAGACAATATAGGATACAAGATTCATGAAGCTTATCCAATGGAATATCTAGATCGTAAAATTCTGTTACCAAAAAATCCGAAGGATTATTCCCCTTTTCCAGTTGTTAGTTCTAACATTGATTCCTATAAGCATGTTAATAATGCTCAATACGTAAAGATGGCTCAAGAATTTCTTCCAGATGACTTTAAAGTGAATCAGATGAGAGTAGAATATTCCAAGCAAGCTAGACTTGGAGACACAATTTTACCGCAAGTTTTTATTGATGGTGACCTTTGTATAGTTAATCTTGCAAATCTAAAAGAAGAACCCTATGCTATAATAGAATTCAAAGGAATTTATAAATAAATTTTTATCTTACTAGTAATTTTGTAGACAGGAGAGATTAATATAATGAAATTAGGACTTTATCAAAATTTAGAAGTTATAAACAGAACAGAATTTGGTATTTACCTACAAAATACCAATGATAAGACAGGAGACAAGGTACTACTACCTAAAAAAGAAGTTCCAGATGGAACTGACATTGGCGACTTAATTGAAGTTTTTATCTATAAAGACTCTGAGGATAGGAATATTGCTACAACGACTAAGGTTCCACTTACTTTAGGGGAGTTGGCCCTTCTTAAAGTTGTAGATGTTACTGATATTGGCGCCTTCCTTGACTGGGGATTATTAAAAGATTTATTTCTCCCTTTTAAAGAACAAACATTTAAAGTTAAGGTTGATGATGAGATACTTGTCACCCTATATATCGATAAAAGCGATCGTTTATGTGCAAGTATGAAAATATATGACTATTTATCCACTGATTCCAATTATAAGAAAGATGATATAGTTACTGGTTATGTATATGAGTATATTGATAATTTTGGACTCTTTGTTGCAGTTGATAATAAATATTCTGCTATGATTCCTAAAAATGAATTATTTCAGCCCATCAAAACTGGACAAACTATTACAGCCCGGGTTACTCAAACAAGGGATGATGGTAAATTATCCTTGAGTCCCCGTAAAAAAGCACACATTCAAATGGATGAGGATGCAGATATGATTCTAGAAAAGCTAAAAGATGCTGGAGGTTTTCTTCCTTACCACGATTACTCTGATGCTAGAGAGATTAGAGACTTTTTCAATATTAGTAAAAATGCATTTAAAAGGGCTATTGGCAGACTATACAAAGCAGGTACTATAACAATCTCCCAAGACGGGATACGATTATTATAAAACCTGCCTTAAAGTTTAAATATATTTAATTATCTAAAAAACGCATTCTGGGATTCTCACGGGAATCCCTATTTTTATCTGGTTTTTTATGCTTTTCTGGATATAAGTTTTTAAATCCCTGTGCCAATTCATTTTTGCAACTCTTACAATAGCGACCTGTTTTTATAAGCACACCGCATTTTTCACAGTCTAGCCCTACCATGGAGTCTTCAGCAAAGGTTAATCTTTCTTCCCTTACCCACTGCTTTATCTGCTTAACTGATACATCACATACCTCTGATACTTCCTGAACTCCAACCCTTGGATGTTCATATATATACTCCCTTACTTCCTCGAACTTAAGGTCTAGTTCTTTTAAACAGGAAGGGCATAGGGGTGGACCACTAAGATAATTAAAAATTCTTCCACAATCCTTGCAATTTCTTACTTCCATGCTGTTCCTCCTTTTCAAAAAAATCTTATCCTTCTATCTAGAAACCCTTACCTATGCAAAGGGCTAGAAAATAGACATTACTGATTCCACTTTTTATTAGAATATTTGTACAGGCTTCTATTGTACTTCCTGTTGTATAAATATCGTCAATTAGCAACACATTATCAAGCTTTCCAGACATCTTAGGATAAACCTTCTCATTTATCTCAAAGGCCTTTTGCAAATTATGTAGCCTCTCCTTATCACTTAATTGTTTTTGTGGCAAGGTCTTTTTGTTACGTACAAGTAAATCAGGAATAACCTTTATATTCATCGCTTCCCCTATACTTTTGGCCAATATCTCTGCCTGATTATAGCCTCTTTCTCTGTGCTTTGTCCAGTGTATAGGAACTGGAGCAAGTATGTCCGGCCCAATCTTCTTTATCTTACTAGATAAATGTTTAATTATCTCTTCAGTATAGAAATCAACATATTTCTTCTTATAATGATATTTGAATCCTATAATTGATTTCTGTATATCTTTTTCATAAAGCCATAAAGCATAACCATACTTAAAATGAAAATTCTTATGCTCACAGTCTGAGCAATATTCTTCTTCCTCCTGGTCTATTGGCTTGCTACATTTCTTACAACGGGGCTCCTTTATAATTGTAAGCTTATCCTTACAGGGCTCACAAGCTTTAAGCCCCTTGGGAATAATAATCTCTTGGCAAATAGGACAGGTGGGAGGATAGATTATGTCAAGTAAGGGATTTAAAATCTCATCCACATTAATACCCTTATGCAAATAGCTTTTCAGGATACCCTCCTTTATTAACTAGTTCCTGAATAGATCTTACTACCACTTCTTTGTCCTCCTTGTAAGTAACTCCAAACCAGCGATCATTGGATTTTAGAACATTCACTTCCACCTTCTCATCCCTAACTAATTCTCCTACTAATTCTGGTAGAAGATATTCTGCTTTTAAATCCTCAGGACTAATAGATGATAAAAATCTTACAAAACCTTCTTCTAATTCATCAAAAAGGCCTGGCTTAAAACCCCACATATTCATTGACACTACACTATCTAGTTTAACCTTCATTTGATTTCCTTTTTCACTTATTCCTACTGCATAGTCACCCTCTTTAATAAGGCCAGATGTTTCATCAATTTCTATAAGCTTCCCTTTATCGTCAACCTTACAAAGCCCTCTTGTCACAGCACCATTGTCACTTAGGGTATTACCAATAATAAAGCCAGCCATACAGTATTCTTTGTCATTAAACGAATTATCGTTAAGAAAGTTATATATTATCTTAAATGCTTCTTTCCCATAATAATCATCAGCATTAATAACTGCAAATGGTTCCTTAACTACATCCTTACAAGCTAAGACTGCTTGGCCAGTGCCCCAAGGTTTTGTTCGTCCCTCAGCAACAGCAAATCCTTCTGGTAGGTCATCAAGTTCTTGAAAAACATATTCCACCTTAACTTCTTTTTCAATCCTATTACCAATAACCTCTTTAAAATCTTTCTCTAAATCTTTACGGATAATAAATACTACCTTGTTGAATCCTGCTTCCAAAGCATCGTAAATTGAATAATCCATAATAATTTCACCACTTGGTCCTACTGACTCAAGTTGTTTAATTCCACCATATCTGCTACCCATTCCAGCAGCCATAATTACTAAACTTGTATCCAACATAAATCCCTCCTATTTATATATTCATCTAATTATAACTTATATCTATAAAAAATGTATTACAAAAATATTTACGTTATCTGGCAAGTTCAACAATTCGCTTAGATAAACCACTATATCTGTTCTGCTCACTTTTGTTATCAATCATATGTTGTATCATTTTATCACTTCCCACTATCATTACACAGTTTTTAGCCCTAGTAACAGCAGTATACAATATATTTCTATTAAACAAAAGTCTTGGCCCATCTAAAATCGGTAAAATAATTGCTGGATATTCACTTCCCTGAGATTTATGAATAGTTATTGCATAAGCAAGTTCTAATTCATCTAATTGGGCAAAAGTATAATCAACTAACTTATTATCCTCATATTCCACAATCAAATGCTCCGAAAATAAATTTATTTCCTTAATAACACCTGAATCACCATTAAAAATCCCAGTACCAGACTGACTTACTATTCCCAGCTTATTTCTAACCTCCCAGGTGATCTGATAATTATTCTTTACCTGCATCACCTTATCCCCTTCTCGAAACATTGTTTTATGATATTCCTTCTCATTTTTAATTCTTGAAGGTGGATTAAGAGTCTCTTGAAGCACTTGATTAAGCCTTTCAACCCCTAACTCTCCCTTTCTCATAGGAGTTAAAACCTGTATATCTAGGGGGTCAGCCTTAACGTAACCAGGCAACTTGTCTTTTATTAAATATACAATAGATTCAGATATTACCTTAGGATGTCTTCTATTTAAAAAGAAAAAGTCTTTACTTTTATTATCTAAACTTATCTTTTTACCATCATTAATCTTATGAGCATTTACTATAATGTCACTGCCTGCAGCCTGCCTAAAAATCTTTGTTAACTTTACAAGCTTAAATCTATCAGAATCAATTATATCCTTAAGCACGTTACCTGGTCCTACACTAGGAAGCTGATTTACGTCTCCAACTAAGATTAACCTTGTTCCAACAGGTATTGCTTTTAAGAGTGCATGCATCAAAGTAATATCAACCATAGACATCTCATCAATTACTATAAGGTCAGTTTCTAAAGGATTATCCTCATTACGTTCAAATGAATGTCTATTAGTATTAGATTCTGAAAGTCTAGTCAATTCAAGCATCCTATGTATAGTTTGGGCTTCATATCCTGTTGTTTCAGTCATCCTTTTTGCCGCCCTACCAGTAGGTGCTGCCAGCAATATATCAAGTCCCTCACTTTCAAAGAATTTAATAATAGCATTAATGGTTGTTGTTTTACCTGTACCAGGTCCTCCAGTAACAACTAGCAATCCATTAGTTGCCCCTTCTATTACAGCTTCCTTTTGCTGTTCATCTAGATTAATAGAAAAATCATCTTCAATTTCATCAATTACTTTACTTATTTTGTCCACTGGATAATCATATTGAATATTTAAATCACAGAGCATTCTAGCAACATTTAGTTCCATAAAATAATATGTCCCTAAATAAACAGGGGATCCCTCTTCTTCATCTTGAATAACAACCTTGTTCTCAAAATTAAGGGCTATTAACTGTCTTTCTATCTTGTCTTCATCAGCCACAAGAATTGTCTTAGCCTTATGAATTAGATCTTTCATTGGAAGATATACATGGCCTTCATTGCTCGCCTGTGATAAGGCATATAATATACCTGCTTTAATTCTATATTCAGAATCACTTAATATACCAACTTTTTTTGCTATCTCGTCTGCTGTTTTAAAACCCACACCATGAATATCTTCTGCAATACGATAAGGGTTTTCCCTAATGACTTCATACATTTCCTGCTCATATTCTTTATATATCTTAACTGCAAGGTTTCCATTAATATTATATTTTTGTAGAAACATCATGGCATTACGCATATCTCTTTTTTCTTCAAACTGTTTGTAAATTTCTCCTGCCATCCGGTCGCTAATACCCTTTACCTCAGATAACCTTTCTGGTTCTTCAATAATAACCCGAAATGTGTCTTCGCCAAATTTTTTTACTATCCTAGATGACAAAGTTGGTCCTATCCCTTTTATGGCACCTGAACCTAAGTATCTCTCCATAGAAAACTCATCTTCTGGCTCCTTTATAATATAAGTTTCCATTAAAAATTGTTTTCCATATACAGGATGATTAGTATAACTCCCAGTAGCCTCTATAAATTCACCTTCTGTAATAACAGAAAAATTACCAACACAAGTTAGTTCATCATCGGGTATATCCATACTTAATACTGTATATCCATTATCCTCATTTCGAAATACTATTCTATCCACATACCCCTCAATAACATCTGCCAACTATACCACCTCACAAATTTCTCTATATAAAGAAATAGTCATTGCTCTAATGTAATTTCATAGCAATGACTATTTATATGTATTCCAAATAAGTCTCTTATATCAATTTTTCTTCATTGCCTCATATAACATCTGTGCAATACCTATACTTTCCTCTTCTGTAACACTTTCTGCATACTCTTTATAAAGCAAACCTTCGAACTGTTCAAGATAAGGATTTTTATCATCATCATTAGATACGGCATCTTTCATTTTTGTAAATACCTGCTCAAGCAAATATACCTCGAAGCTCTTACAGACTTCTTTTAACTCTTCATCACTTGCCTTGTCAACTCTAATTTTCTCTTGCAATTCATCGTATCTAGCTTTATCAATATGATGGTTAGAAGCAGAATACAAATTAGAATCTATTGAAAAATCCATAAGTATCTCCTTTCTTTGAACACAGAGTAAATCTTAAAAATTATCTATCTTAAGTTATTAGCCTGTTGCATCATCTCATCAGTTGCAGTTATAACTTTAGAATTCATTTCATATGCCCTCTGAGCTACAATCAAATCAATAATCTCATCTACAGCTTGTACATTTGAAGATTCAAGGTAGCCTTGATGTAATTTACTTCTATTAAGAGAGGGATCTTCTGACTCTAATCTTGCCATTCCAGAAGCATCTGTTTCCTTAAGTAAGGAATCACCTACTTTTAGAAGACCACCTGGATTATTAAACTGAACAATTGCTATTTGAATTCCAATAGGCCTATCTACACCTTGTGTGTCTGGATACTGAATCTCACCATTATCACCTACTGTAATCTTTGAAGCATTAAAAGAGGACCCTTCATCAGACATATTAATTTCGAAAGGTATATCTTCTTCTCTTAGAAGTATAGGCATACCATTAGTATCCAAAAGGGGATTGCCACTAGAATCTGCTAATGTAAATGCTCCCACTCCACTAGCT
>CAYOAJ010000036.1:0-12682 GCA_964401895.1 uncultured Herbinix sp. | reverse complement strand
AATCAATAAGGATTAGAGGTTTTGTTTTCCTCTTTTATTCTTTTTGAGGTTGACTTTACACACTGTAAAATGTATAATTTGGGAAATCACTTCTCTATATTTTACAATACGAAGTGAAAAATATATTATCTTGGGAGGTGGTTGTATGAATGAAAGCGATATGAGTGATATGGGCAATATTGAAACTATTAATTATTTTAATTTAAAAAGGAGATGCTTTTATGAGTTACAACCCAGAAATTCCAAGAGGCAGATATAACAATTATGGAGACCGAGAATGGACCCGCCTTGAAAGAGATGGTCATGGTGAACTTCTATATCGGGTACATCTTGAAATCTTGAAACGACATATTAAAGCAAGTGATAAAGTCTTAGAGATTGGTGCCGGCTCTGGTAGGTACACAAAAGAGCTTGTTCAACTTTGTAAGTCTTTAACTGTAGCAGATATTTCCGAGCATTAGATAGAATTTAATAAAGCTAAGATGAAAGAATTGTCACTTTTCAGCAAGATAGATTCATTTCATGTCTTAGATATACTTAACATGGGGATTTTCCTGGATTCATCTTTTGATTGTATTGTATGTATTGGTGGTGTAATTAACTATCTTTTAGATAAAGAAAAAGATGGTGTTGCTGAAATGCTTAGAGTTTTGAAACCGGGCGGTATTATAGTTGTAGGAGCTATGAGTTTTATTGGAGCTTCACTTTACCATCTAGATGGAATAAGAAATGAAAAGGACCAGTTCGGTATTGAAGCCACTAAATGGATTTTTGATACCGGGATCCAAGATGAAGAGCATTTTCCAGTAGCAAGCAAACATTATGTACATATGATGAGAAGTAGTCAGATGGATGACTTATTTAATCAGTTTCCTGTAAAGATAATTGAACGCAGTTCTGCTGGATTGTTTTCACAAGCTGGCGATGAAGCCTTGGAAAATACACGAAATGATGAAGAGTTTTGGGAATTGCTTGTGGGAAAAGAAATCCAATTTACTAAATTACCAGGCACTCTTGACTGTGGCATGAACATAATTTATGTTATTCAGAAAAACTAATATCTGAAAATAACAAATATTTTGCTAAGATTGGAATGTTTTATTGTAAAATTAAAGAATACATGATATAATATTTTTACAAAAAGGTACAAAGAGGATTTTATATGTTATGCGAGGTGCTTAGATCATAACTTAATATTGGTAGGTGGCAGAAGAAGTGGCCGTAAATGGCTTTGTTTTTGATGCCATTATTACTAATCTTCTTGTGAATAATGTTATAGTCACATCTGATTGGTGTGGCTATTTTTATGCCCCAAATTAAGTTGATGCTTGTTTAAAAAGAAAATTATAAACAACTGCAATTAAAACTTAAAAAGGATGGTTAATGAAATGATGATAGATTACAGATTTGCAACTGAAAATGATATAGAAAATATTATTAAGGCCATTTATGATATATGGTTACATCAGGATGGCGGCAGTATTCTCATTTAATAAAGCAGTGAGGAATAATAGGTATGTTGGCTACTTATTACTCAATCAAGTAGATTCAGCTGGAATAAATATTGAAGAGCTATTTGCACTAGATAATGATGCAGTTAGTGCTTTATTAACTGAAGTACAAAATACATTTGTAACGAAAAAAATAATAATTAATCATTGTAGTGTAGGTAGTTCTACTTATGAAACAGCTATTAAAATAGGAAGTATACAATCTTATAATGTAGATCATTTGTTTATTAAAATTTTAAATTCAAATAAACTTTTAGCTGGAATGAAGAATATATTGGAAAAACGTCTTAACAAAGAAATCGACGACTCTGATTTAAACAGAATTTATGAATTGTTTAACATACTAAATGAAGAGCAGAAAGCAAGTTTATTAGTAGGTAAAAGTTCATATCAAGAATTAATAATTAATATGGGGTCTAATATTAATGAATCTGATTTAAATATGATGAATATGATATTCCCCTAACATAATCCTTATATATTAGAAGAGGATTTTAATTAATTTATAATATTTGTCTTAGAAGTCCTCTAAGCCTTAATTAATATGGGTTAGAGGACTTTTATTTTCCCCTAATGATTTGCAATTTTATAAAGCGGAAAAACAAAAAAAGAAAATATGAAACATGTTAGATTAAGTATATCATTTGTTTTGTATATGGTATAATATTCTAAAATAAGTTAAGTAGGATTAAATATTATAAGGGGGAAGAATATGAACAAGTTAAAGAAAGAGATTTACACATTATTACTAGGTTTTATTACATTTATTATTGGCATTTTACTAAAACTTAATGCAAGAGAAATAGCGTGGCCTCAACATATAAACTTTTTCGTATCTCCTGTTATAGATACAAGAGGAATCACTAAGGAAAATTGGTTTTTAAATGATGAAAGTATAAAGATTGTTATGAGGGAAACAAGTAAGATTGAAGATTATTTCGAAGATAAAATATCAAAATGGGTTTCTTAAGAGAAAGGTAATAGATTTGGAGGTTGAAGAAGATGAAATTGATACTGTCAGATGTAAGGAATTTACCAATAGAAACAGATGATAGAAATCATGTTATTTATAATGATGGCAATCTTCATTATTGTATAGGCTGCTTTGGGTGCTGGGTTAAAACTCCAGGACAATGTGTTATTAAAGATAATTATTCAAATATGGGACAGTTATTAAGTAGATGTAGTGAGTTGATTATTATAAGCAAATGTACTTATGGGGGCTATAGTCCTTTTGTTAAAAATGTTTTCGATAGGAGTATTTCGTATGTTTCTCCGTATTTTATTACACGAAATGGTGAAATGCATCATAAACGTAGATATGATAATGTGATAAGTATATCCGCATATTTTTATGGTGAGGATATTACACAAGCTGAAAAAGAAACTGCTAAAAGCGTAGTAACGGCAAATGCAGTAAACTATGATGGCAAAGTAAATGATGTTTTGTTTTTTAGAACAGCAGAAGCAGTAAAGGAGGTGCTTGCATGAATATTGCATTGATAAGCGCAAGTCCCAAAAAGCAGGAAGTGCCAGTAAAGCATTATTAAATGATTTAAAGGGTTTACTTCTTGATGAGCAACTTAATGAAGAAAATATAAAAGAGTTTATATTACATACTCCTAATATTACAGAAGAAGAAATAGAAGCTTTATGTAAGTATTCTGTATGGGTGTTCTCTTCTCCCCTTTATGTTGATGGTATACCTTCACATCTATTGTCATGCCTCTATAAAATAGAACAGCTAGGTATTGAAGGTAAAAATATTCATGTATACGGAATAGTTAATTGCGGTTTTTTTGAGGGCAGACAAGCCTGTAATGCATTGAATATACTCAAAAACTGGTGCCATAAAGTAGGCCTTGCCTGGGGAGGGGGCTAATAAATGGTAAAGTTTTATAATTATGTCGATAATAATAAATTAGAGTTTGCTGTTATAGCAGCTAAGTATAAGGGTAAATGGGTTCTATGTAAGCATAAGGATAGGGACACATATGAATTTCCTGGTGGTCATAGGGAGACTGATGAGGATATTCTAGCAACAGCAGAAAGGGAACTTTATGAAGAAACTGGTGCAATAGATTACAATAGAGAACCTATAAGTATATATTCCTACGGTGGCGATAAAGCAGAGACTTTTGGCAAATTGTATTATGCCGACATAAAAGAATTTGGTAAACTACCTAACTTTGAGATTGAGAGAATAGAGCTTTTTGATAAATTACCAGACAAGTGGACTTATCCTGAAATCCAAAGATATAATTGTTCTTAATTTCAGCTGTTCCAAAAAAGACATTATAAATACCAAAAGCAACTGCTAATATCATAGGAATACTAAGCAAGTAAATTCTTCTTTTGATAGTTTTCTTATACCGATCCATGTTCATGTTTTAACCTCTCAATCTTCATATTCAAAAAAATCAAATACCTCTTCTATTGTAAGTCCAAAATAACTTGATATCTTATAAGCTAAGGGCAAGGAAGCAATATATTTTCCAACCTCAATAGAAGAAATGGTCTGCCTTGTCACTCCAACAGCTAAGGCAAGCTCCTCTTGTGAAATCTTTCTTTCTTTTCGCAATTGGGCGATTTTAGTCTTCATGTATCTACCTCCAATATGCAAAGTTTACTTTGCAATTAAAGTACAGTACGCTTTGCATGATATGTCAAGTGTGCTTTGCAAAAATCTTTTATTTATAAATAAAATCAATTATAATCAAAAGAAAGTATACACATAATATAGTAAATTATATTTAATATTTCTAATTTATATGTTAATATTATTTTAGAGATAAAATAATAATTTAAAGAGGTTACTACTATGGTAAATATAAATATTATTCTAAAAAATTGGGGTTTCAATGATATAGAAGTTATAAGAAATTATCATAAAGATAAGGATTCAAAGAGGCAGATATATTTGGTTTTTGCACAGGGAAGACAAATGATACTAAAAGGATTCTCTGATGAGAAGGCCGGAAGTACAATTAGTAACAATGTTGCAGCGCATGAGTATTTAGGTAACAAGAAGAACATTGCTCCTAAAATAATATATACTCCAAATGGAAGAAGATATATTTATGAGAAGGGGTTTTGCTTTTATTTAATGGAATTTATCCAAGGACGACTATTGGAAGAAAGTGTTGCAGATGAATATAAACTTGGCAAGTTAGCTAAGCAATTACATACATTTGAAGATTATCATATATTATCAAGCTTAAACCATGATAAGAATAGATTCTATGAATGGTTTACCGAAAAAAACTTCAAAAAAGAGTTTGATGAAATACTTGATAAAATACCTGATTTCAAAAAATATGAACAGTGCTTTATACATACAGATATTGGACCGCATAATAGCATGATGAGACAAAATGGGGAAGTCGTTTTTATTGATTTAGACGATGCAGGACTAGGAAGTAGACACCTTGATTTGGGTTGGCCTTTCATTATGCAATTCGTAGATTTTAACCATGAAACAGGTGTAATGAAATATCGATTTGATCTAGCTTGTGCTTTTTTACAAGGCTACTATGAGGAAGAAGAGTTATTGCGAGAGGAATATGATTTGATTTGGCAAGGTGCTATCTATATGCATATATCCTATATGAAAACATATGGACCATATGCTGTTGATTCGCTTTGGGGTATTTTGAAATATGGAATTAATCGAAAGGAAAAACTTTGGGACATGTTAAAGAGTAATTAAAAGCCACTAATTCAAGTGGATTTTGAAAGATATATGGTATAATGATATTTGATTCACATTCAGCTAAAGGAGGAAAAAAATGAATTACATAATTGAAGAAAAAGAAGCTTTTGATGTTTTTGGAATTGAAACAGTTGCATCTTTATCAGGAGAAGAAGGTTTTACGAGCCCTGCTGAATTATGGCAACGGTCCCACCAAAATGGTGATTATGAAAGACTGCTTAACGCATCTGGGGATTTACCTAAATTTGTTTCACAAAATTTATGTAAGGTCCATGGTGTTGAAAACTATCGGAAAACAGAAGGAGACACTTTCCCATATATGCTATGCTCCTTTGTTTCAGACAGCTCAAAAACAGAGGGCTATAAAGTTCAACATATACCCGCACAGACATATGCGATATTTCCATCGGAAAAATTTAAGTGGGATGAAGATTTCTCGAAGATTTTGGGGGAACTACAAAAAGAATTCCACTCAGAATGGCTACCTACTGCTAATTACGAAAGGGTTGATGGTGCAAATTTTGAGATTTATGGTGGGGATACAGAACATGGTTATATTGAATTGTGGTTTCCTGTTAAGCAAATTAATATAGCAAAATAATTTAAAAAATAATTAGAAGTTTAAGATGTATCAATTTTTATTTAGATTAAAGAAATCTCTGAATCTTTAAATTCTTTGGTATAGCTTCTGTTTTTTCTAGCCATGGTTTATTATCCTTAGGTTATTGTCGTATTTCTATTATATATTAATTTTTCTATACGACAAGTATCCTAACACGTAGGGAGAATGGTTTGAAGAGAAAGAACTTAAAAAATATTGATATCAGACCTGTATTTGTAAAAAAATATTAAGTGATAAGAACTATGATTTAGAATGGATTGTGAATAATGAGTTTAAATAATAAAAAGTTTTCTGGATATTATACATGCGGATTTAGAATAAAATTATAGGAGGAGTATTATTAACAACAAATCAGAAACTTTAAAGAAAATTGATGCTTGGTGGTTTAATAATTACCAGGAAGAAGGGGAAATACTTCAGCCAGACTTTTTTACACCTATATCCTATCTTGGTGTATCGGCTAGTATTGAAGATATAAGTCTGCCCTTTGAGATTCATGTAACAGCTATTGATGACTCTAATACTATTATGTATGAAGAAGTTTTTAAAATTACTGAAGAACTGGATGACGAAACTAATTTTATAGATATTGCTGAAAACAGATTTTTATTTAAGCATAAAGTAGATACCTTAGAAAAAAACCCAAGTTATTTAAAAGTTTTATACTCAGATAAGAATAAAAAGTATAGTAAAACAATTAAATGCAGATACAGTACTCTTACAGGAACAACAAAGGATTTTGACAATAAACCATTTCCAGCGGTTGTTTTACTATATAGGGTGGGCTTTGCTTGGAGCCGTCACGTTATGGGTGTTTGGTCCAATGAAAAAGGAGAATTCTCTACAACTGTTCCAAATGGAAAGTATAACGCCTTTTTTATAGATGATAATACCTATAAAAAAACCTCCCTTGAATGTTGGTGCTGGCATATGATTATTGATAGAGACGAAGAGTATCATTTCAAAATTGGAAATGGTGAAGTATACTCTCTAACCGCATGGGCAAGTAATGGGGGACTTGATACAATGTTTATCTTTTTTAGGCCTATGGTTCTTGATAAAGATGAAACATATGATAAGGAAATAGATGGAAAGTCATTTACTATAGTAGACATGTGGTATGACTTACAAATGGAAGATATTAATGTATCTATTAATGGTTTCCAGGCTAAGCCAATCACACTTCAAAAGATATATGAAACAGGCCCAGACGGTTATGCTTTGCCAGCATATATTTTGCAAGTTAAAAGAAGTATCCCAGGGAATATATTATCAGAAAAGCAAACTTTAGTTTTAGAATATGATACATCTAAAAGGAAAGAAAAAGATGACAGTGTAATGCTTGCACAAAGTCAAGGAACTTTACAATTTTTTTATAATGATAATTACGGAACATATATTGAATAATTGTAAAAAGCCTATGTATTTATTTTGTCGAATATGGTATGGTTAAATTGGGATTTACATATAACAAAGAAGGTTGAATAGCAGATTTAAACTTATGGGAGGGTTTAATTATGGTTGATTCAAGATGTGGGCTTCATTGTACAGGATGTAATTACAAGGAACTTTGTAACTGCGGTGGTTGTATTGAAACATTTGGGAATCCTTTTCACGGAGAATGCTCTGTAGCTGACTGCTGTCAAAGTAAGGGGTTAACTTATTGCGGTGAGTGCCCTGAGATGCCATGTAAATTGTTGATTAAGTATTCCTGCGACCCGGAGCATGGGGATGATCCAGTGGGAGCAAGAATTGAACAATGCAAGGAATGGGCAAAAGAAAAGGGGGGCAAAAGTAAATCTACAATAGGATAAACACAAGGGGGAAGTATGACCTATATAATTAAAGAATATAAAAATTATAATGAGCAGGAAATCTTGGATTTATATAAGAGTGTGGAGTGGGATTTGTACATAGTAGACCCCACTATGCTGAAAAATGCATACAATAATTCCTTAAAAACCTATGGGGCCTATGTTGATGACAAGTTGGTTGGTATAATTAGAGTTGTTGGGGATGGATACTCAGTTGTTTTTATCCAGGACCTTCTGATTCGGCCGGAATTTCAGCGACAAGGTATTGGTAGGGCTCTAATGCAGCGTATTATAGATGAATATAAGGGCGTATATCAGATGCATCTATTAACTGATAATACTGAAAAAACAATTGGCTTTTATAAATCAATGGGTTTTATAATGGACACGGATATAAATTGCCGTGCTTTTACAAGACTAAGAATATGATTATATGCTCAATCTGTATAATATAAATCTTTCCAATGTGACCAGAATTTTCTTTCTGACAATGTGAAATAGTCCGCTGGAGTATTATAGTTGTCTTTTTTCTTAATCTGCTTCCAATTACTTGTATCTACCTGATGGCTTTGCTTCAAAACGTCTAGTTCTTCGTCTGTTAAGCATATATATAAAACATCAGTATCAAAATATAAAATTTGCCTTTCCTTTAAGGATAAAACTATATTTGTAAAATGAGGTTTCCCTGATTTATAAGGTTTTGCAATTGAAAAGGAAAACAAATCTAATAATTTCTTCCGCAATTCTTTTCCCAGATCACCATAAAGCGTAGTATTTGATAATGTTTTGTTGCGTAATAAAATATTATTATTTATAATATAAGTGAAATCATTATCTGTTAAAGTTACTCCAGCGTATTTTGGAAATGCAGTAAAATATCCTTGCGTAAAAAGACTATTAACTAGCCAAAATTGCAATTCGAATTCTTCTTGCAGAAAGTAGAAAATGTCCATGTTAATTAATTCTCTTTTTAAATCTTCCCCCAAAAAAGACGAAACTATAAAATAGTCATTTTCACACCTCTTCCAAGCTTTTACTTACATATAACAAAAACCCCATTGTTTGTCAATGGATTATTTTATAAAAAACATATAGCAAAACACATAGCATTATATGATAAAATTATAGTAATATATAGTTGGATTAATTGTACATAAATGATGTATAATCATTATAAGTAGGCATTAAATTAGTAATAGTGACTATTTAAGGAGGCAGAAAAATGAGCAAAAAAAGAGTCTGCTCAGGTTTGATCTTGTTAATGTTTCTAACAATTACATTAGCAGGATGCTCAGAAAAAAATTCAGAGACGCCGGTATTAGAAGACGAGACAGAGACAGATGAAATTCAAGAAAGTACCAACCATAATGAGGAGGAAGACATGGAGAAACATTTTAAAGACATTACATTGACAGAAAGTTTAAAACCTTATGGGTATAAGAACCCAATTATGACCCAGCGCTTTGGTGCTGACCCTTACGCTATATCTTACAATGGTAGGGTTTATGTTTATATGACAGGTGATGTTATTGAGTATGATTCAGATGGAAATGCTTTGAATAATAGCTTTAGCAGAATTAATACCCTTAACGTAATATCATCTGACGACTTAGTTAACTGGACTGATCATGGTGGTATAAAGGCAGCAGGCCGTGATGGTGCAGCTAAGTGGGGCAATAACTCATGGGCTCCAGCAGTAGCTCATAAAAAGATTGATGGACAAGACAAGTTCTTTATATATTTTGCAAATGGTGGAAATGGAATTGGTGTACTAACAGCAGATAGTCCGATTGGGCCTTTTGTTGATCCTTTAGGAGAAGCACTAATATCTAGGTCTACACCAAATTGTGGTAATGTTGCATGGCTATTTGACCCTGCAGTATTAGTAGATGATGATGGAACAGGTTACCTATACTTTGGTGGTGGAATACCTAATGAGCAGTTTGCTAATCCAGGCACTGGCCGTGTGGTTCAACTTGCTGATGACATGATTTCCCTTGCTGGAGTGCCAAAAAGTATGGATACCCCTTATCTATTTGAAGATTCAGGAATTAACAAGATAGGTGACACCTATTATTATTCATATTGTAGTAACTGGAATGTAGACCCTGAGGATGGAAGGGAACTTGGCTTTAACAGTGCTGAAATAGTTTATATGACAAGTAAAGATCCAATGGGACCTTTTGAGTTGCAAGGGTCAATCCTAAGAAATCCAGGTCATTTCTTTGGAATACATGGAACTAATCACCACTGCATGTTTGAGCATAATGAACAAATGTATATAGCTTATCATACACAGATAATAGAAAACAGAATGGGTATATCAGAAGGTTACCGAAATACTCATATTGACCCAGTGACTATCAATGAAGATGGTTCAATCAAACCTATTATGGCAACAGAGTTTGGGCCAAAGCAATTAAAAGGCTTAGATCCTTATGAGAAAGTGGAAGCAGAAACAATTGGAACAATGGCAGGGATAAGCACAGTTCTTATTGATGAAATTGCTGAAAATAGTGGAACTGGAAATATGGCTGTTGCTGACATGAACACTGGAGATTGGATGGCGGTATACGGAGCTGACTTTGGTGATGAAGGGGCTAATACATTTACTGCAAATGTAAAGGCACCAAAAGAAGGTTTTGGTATTATTCAAATCCGTCTTGACAAACCAACTGGAGATGCTATTGGCTACTTAAAGATAGAAGCAGATGGTTCAGGAGACTTTAAGGAGATTACAACTAACCTATCAACTACTATTACAGGTGAACATGATCTTGTGTTTGTGTTCTATGGGGAAGGTTATGAGATAGATTATTGGAGTTTTAAATAATGAAGAAAATCCTATTAATAACTCTGGTTTTTTCAACTACTATGGCAATCTCTGCTTGTAGTAATACAGAGAGAAAAAGCGGAGAATATGACAGCCTACAAGTTTCTAATCCAGATGAGATGAACTCAGAAGAAAAAAGCCCAGAAGAAGAAAGCCCAGAAGAAACACCGGAGGAAGATGATATGCAAGAAATTGTTATGACCAACCCTATGATTTGGGCAGATGTTCCCGACCCTGATATTATCAGGGTTGGAGAATATTATTATATGGTTAGTACAACCATGCATTTTACACCAGGAATACCAATAATGAGGTCCGCAGATTTAGTTAATTGGGAGATTATTTCCTATGTATATGAGACTCTTGGAGATGAAGGGAAGCATAATCTTCAAGATGGTGAAAATATATATGGAAATGGTGCATGGGCGGCTAGCCTTAGGTACCATGAGGGAGTATATTATGTGTGTTTTGCTAGTTATGATACAGGTAAGACCTACATCTTCCAGACAGAAAGTTTAGAGGATGGTCCTTGGATCAGCGCTGAGATTAATGGGGTATATCATGATCCTTCAATTCTTTTTGATAATGATGGCCGTGTTTATATGATATATGGTGTGGGAGCTATTAAGGCAATAGAGTTGAAAGATGACCTATCAGGTTTAAAGTATGCAGGCCTATCTTTTAATCTCTTTGATGCCACAAAACATGGCTATTATGTAAACTTTGAAGGAAGTCATGCCTATAGAATAAATGGCTATTATTATATATTTGGGATTGAATGGCCTAATACAGGCTCCCAACGAAGAACCCAGTGGTGCTATAGAGGGAAAGCCTTGTATGGAGACTTTGAAGGTCGCCCGGTTTTTGATGACAGTTTTAATTATGGGAATAGTGGAGTTGCCCAAGGTGGTATTGTAGATAGTCCATCTGGAGATTTCTACACTATACTATTTCAAAATCATGGGGCTGTTGGACGAATTCCCATTTTGCTTCCCCTATCTTGGGAGGATGATTGGCCTGTTATCGGTGTTGATGGAAAAACACCTGTGCAAATGACAATGAAGACATCTGATTTGGAGCCCAACAAGAATATAGTATCTAATGACGAGTTTGGTTATGATAAGGATGAATTACTCCTATCCTGGCAGTGGAACCACAATCCGGATAATAGTAAGTGGTCTGTAACCCAGAGGCCAGGCTATCTTCGTATAATTAATGGTGAGCCAGTAGAAAATATTTTATCAGCAAGAAATACCCTGACCCAGAGGACTCTTGGTCCTTCTTTCACCAGTGAGGTAAAGCTAGATACGGCAGGGATGAAGCCAGGAGATTATGCAGGTATAGCAGCTTTTCAAAATAAATATGGAATGTTAGGGGTAAGGGTTAATGAGAATGGAAGTAAAGATGTAATTATGGCTACTAATGATGGGACTGGTAATCCTCAAGAGCGCTTTTCCACTCCGATTATTGAAGATAAGATATATTTAAAGGTTCAATACAAGTTTGATAGTGGAAGTTCAAAGAGGCTTAATTCAATTGACAAGGCTTATTTCTACTATTCTTTGGATGGAGAAGATTGGATTGAGATAGACTATATATTGCAGATGTCATATACTTTGGATCATTTTACAGGATATAGGACAGCTTTGTTTTCTTATGGGACCTTAGAAGCTGATGGTTATGCAGATTTTGATTATTATCGCTACACAGTAAGTGAACCATATAACGATCTAGACACAATGGAGGTATTGAAAGATGACTGACAAAAAATATATTTTGGCTTATACGAGAAAAGCTAAAGAAGATATTATCTATGCTGAGAAACTGGCTTACAGTATGCATTTGGCATATAGTGATGACGGTGAAAATTATCAGGCCCTTAATCATAATTCGGGAGTTTTATTTGCCAAGGCAACAGATAATGAAGATAAGACTATGAATGCAAAAAGTTTAAAGTGCCCATATATTTTCCATATGAAGGATGGAAGCTTTGGAGTACTTGCTATTCGTACGGAGGCTAATGGTGATAAGGATTCTGAAAGTAAGGGGAAGGTCCTATTCTTTACATCAGATGATTTGTTGCAATATAAAGAGGTTGGATTAATTGACCTTGGTACAGATGAATATATAGAAGGTGTTAGATGTGAGTTTGATAAGGACAAGGGTTTTTATAGGCTCTTTTGGCAAGGA
>CAYOAJ010000035.1:12248-12782 GCA_964401895.1 uncultured Herbinix sp. | reverse complement strand
AGAGAAGATTATGTAAGATTTTTTGAGCAAGAAATAGCTATACCAGCAGGTTGGTCAGGAACTATGCCTAATGGTGACGTTATTGAGCCAGGAGTTACTTTCCTAGATATTCGTTCTAAATATTTAAATGATCCTGATTACCGCAAATTAGAAGCGGCATATTTAGCTGGTGAAGATCCAGAATTCACATATCATAGATTCTGGGCTCAGTGTGATGTTGCTATAGCAAATGGAGTTTACTCTATCTTATTTGAAGAAGAAGGACAAGTTCCAGTAGATCCTACTCCTACACCAGAGCCAGTAGATCCTACTCCTACACCAGAGCCAGTAGATCCTACACCAACACCAAGGCCAGTAGATCCTACGCCAACACCAAAGCCAGTAGATCCTACACCAACACCAAGGCCAGTAGATCCTACTCCTACACCAAAGCCAGTAGATCCAGTTGGCGACTTTAATTTGACTTTAAGTAATTCAGGAAATGCTGCAACTCAGACAAACACTATTAGCAATAACATTACCTTGACCCATAAT
>CAYOAJ010000035.1:1495-12238 GCA_964401895.1 uncultured Herbinix sp. | reverse complement strand
CCCATAATGGTGGCGATGCAATAGACTTATCAAAACTAAGTATTCGTTACTATTATACAAAGGAAGGTAATGCTGCAGAAATGTTTGTTTGTGACCATGCTGCTAGTCAAATGAATAGGTCACCTTGGTATGCTCCTTATACTGGTTCAGTAGATGCTAGTCTCACAGATTCATATTTTGAGATTACATTATCTACTAATGATAGTTTTACACAAGGAGATACACTTTTTATTAATACTAGACTTCATAAAAACGATTGGTCTAATTACGATCAATCTAATGATTATTCATTTGGTAACTCTAATAGAATTACTGTTTATTATGATGGTGCATTAGTTCTTGGTATTGAACCATAATTAAATTAATTTTAAATATTTATTCCTCTTTACCAGGTATAATTTATAGCTGGTAAAGAGGATATATATAAGGAGGGTAATTATGCGCAATATGCGTAAGAAAAAGATATATTCTTTGATAATTGCTATTGCTTTAATTTTAACTAGTTTTTCATCTTTTGCTCCCGCCAATAAGGCAGAAGCGAATTCTAATTTCAATTACGGAGAAGCTTTACAAAAGTCTATTATGTTTTATGAATTTCAGCGTTCTGGTAAACTACCTGAAGATAAAAGGGATAACTGGCGCGGAGATTCAGGCATGAATGATGGGGCAGATGTTGGGCTAGACTTAACTGGCGGTTGGTACGATGCCGGTGATCATGTTAAGTTCAATCTACCTATGGCTTACTCACAAACAATGCTTGCCTGGGCTGTTTATGAAGCGGAAGATGCTATGGCTCAAAGTGGGCAACTAGATTATATCTTAGATGGTATTAAGTGGGTTAGTGATTATCTAATTAAATGTCATCCATCACCTAATGTATTCTATTATCAAGTGGGAGATGGCCACAAAGACCATTCTTGGTGGGGACCTGCAGAAGTTATGCAGATGGATAGACCTGCTTATAAGGTTGATATGAGTAATCCGGGTTCTTCAGTAGTTGCTGGTTCAGCAGCAGCTTTAGCATCAGCAGCAGTAGTATTCCAAGATAAGGATCCTGCTTATGCAGCTACTTGCCTGCAACATGCTAAGGAACTGTATAATTTTGCGGAAACAACAAAAAGTGATAGCGGATATAAGGCTGCTAATGGTTTTTATGATTCATATAGTGGTTTTTATGATGAATTGTCATGGGCAGGTGTATGGATTTATATAGCATCAGGTGATGAAACTTATCTTGATAAAGCAGAACAATATGTAGCATATTGGGATAGGGAAGATCAATCTGATGATATTTCTTATAAATGGGCTCATTGTTGGGATGATACTCATAATGGTGCAGCATTACTTCTTGCAAAGACAACAAATAAATCTATATATAAAGAAGCAACTGAAATGCATCTAGATTATTGGTCAGTGGGTTATAATGGAAATAGGATTCATTATACTCCTAAGGGCTTAGCATGGCTAGATACTTGGGGTGCACTTCGTTATTCTACAACAACAGCATTTTTGGCAGCTGTATATGCTGACTGGGAAGGCTGTAGTAGTAAAAAAGCAGAAGTATATAATACTTTTGCTAAAGAGCAAGTTGATTATGCTCTTGGAAGCTCTGGAAGAAGTTATGTGGTTGGTTTTGGACAAAATCCTCCAGAAAGACCACATCATAGAACAGCTCATAGCTCCTGGGGAGATAGTATGACTGCTCCAAATTATCATAGACATAGCCTAATTGGTGCTCTTGTTGGAGGACCAGGTAATGATGATAGTTATCAGGATGATGTAAGTAATTATATTAATAATGAAGTTGCAACAGATTATAATGCAGGATTTGTTGGTGCTCTTGCTAAAATGTATGAAGATTATGGTGGAAACCCAATTCCTAATCTTACTGCATTTGAAGAAGTAACCAATGATGAATTCTTTGTAATGGCTGGAATCAATGCAAGTGGGTCAAACTTTATCGAAATTAAGGGCTTACTTCATAATCAATCTGGATGGCCAGCAAGAAATGGTGATAAACTATCTTTCCGCTATTTTGTTGATATAAGTGAAGTAATTGACGCTGGATATAGCGTGAATGATATAAGTACATCAACAAATTATAATGCAGGTGCTAAAGTAACAGGTCTACATCCTTGGGATACAGCTAACAATATCTATTATGTAGACGTAGACTTTACAGGGACCAATGTATATCCAGGTGGTCAACCAGCATTTAAGAAAGAAGTTCAGTTTAGGATAGCAGCTCCTCTGAATACAAATATTTGGAATAATAACAATGATTACTCCTATCAAGATATTAAGGGGGTTTCATCTGGAAATACAGTTAAATCAAAATATATACCTGTGTATGATGATGGAGTACTAGTGTATGGCCAAGAGCCAGCTAAGGGTGGAGGAACATTACCAACACCAACACCAACACCAAGGCCGGTAACACCTACGCCTACACCAAGGCCAGTAGATCCTACGCCAACACCGAAACCAGTAGATCCTACACCAACACCAAGGCCAGTAGATCCTACACCAACACCAAAGCCACTAGATCCTACGCCTACACCAGGACCAGTTCCTGTTGGTGATTATAAATTGGACTTAAGTAATTCAGCTAATAGTGCAATCCAAACAAATACTATAACAAATAATATCCAAATTAAACATAATGGGGGAGATGATATTGATTTATCAAAACTTCGTATAAGATATTATTATACAAAGGAAGGTTCTGCTCCAGAATTATTTGTTTGTGACCACGCTGCAATGCAGTTGAATAGAGCACCTTGGTATGCTCCATATACAGGCTCTGTAAATGGTGAGTTTACAAATTCCTATTTTGAAATGTCATTTGATACAAATGATAAATTTGTAGAAGGTGCGACACTTTCAGTTAATACTAGGATTCATAAGAATGATTGGTCCAATTATGACCAATCCAATGACTATTCATTTGGAAAGTCAGATAGGATAACTGTATATTACGGTAATGAGTTAATTCTAGGTATTGAGCCATAATAATCATATAGGTCTAAGCTTTCTGACTTATGTTAATATAAAGGAGACATCCAATGGATGTCTCCTTTTTTACCATGAATATCTTGAACCACTTACCTTCATATGTTAGAATATCTTTGAAAAACATAAGAAAAAAAGGAGAGATGGCAATGGCTATGTACGAGATGAAACCAGAATACTATACAGGAATTGATTTTATAGACCAAGAGCATAAGAAGTTATTTGAGATTGCTAATAGGGCTTATGAATTACTAACAAATGAGTTTATACCAGACAAGTACGATTACATTATGGAAGTTGTTGATGAGTTAAGAGATTATATGAAATATCATTTTGATCATGAAGAAGAATATATGAAAAGTATTAATTATAAGAGATTATTTTCTCAAAAAGTTGCTCATGATGAATTTATAAAAAAGATAAACAGTTATGATTCAGAGATAGTTGATGAGGATCAAAGAGAATCTTTATATGAGTTGTTAGAGTTTTTAACAACATGGTTGGTAGATCATATCTATATGCAGGATAAGTTAATTGCTGAAGAACAATAATAAAGTTTATAAAAATACTAGACAAAGAAAATCTTTGTGTTAGAATAGTTGGGAAAGTTTTTTTAAATTAAACCATATTAATTGAGAGGAGTGGACAAGTTAGATGAGACTTGAAGGAAATGTTGTTGTTGCACAAGGTGGCGGTCCTACCGCCGTAATTAACCAGTCACTTGTTGGTGTTGTAATGGAAGCTAGAAAGTTCCCACAAATTACAAAGGTTTATGGGGCTATGAATGGTGTTGAAGGTATTATCAACGAAGATTTCATTGACCTAACGCAGGAGACTACTCATAACTTAGAGAAGGTAGCTATTACCCCTTCTTCAGGATTGTTAACAACTAGAGATAAGCCAGATGAGGCATATTGTAAAAAAATTATGGAGGTTTTTAAAGCCCATAATGTTAGATATTTCTTCTATATTGGTGGAAATGATTCCTCCGATACGGTAAGGATAGTAAATGAGGAAGCAAAGGCTTCAGGTTATGAATTCCGTGCAATTCATATACCAAAGACAATTGATAATGACTTAGTGATGAATGACCATACACCTGGTTATCCATCTGCAGCAAAATATGTTGCTCAAGCTTTTATGGGCATAAATCTAGATAACAGAGCACTTCCTGGAGTTCATATTGGAGTTGTTATGGGAAGACATGCAGGATTTTTAACAGCAGCAGCATCAATAGCTAAAAAATATCCTGATGATGGACCACATCTAATATATTTACCAGAAATAGATTTTTCTATGGATAAGTTCCTTCAAGATGTTAAAGAAACTTATGAAAAACATGGTAGGTGTATAGTTGCAGTATCAGAAGGAATAAAAAATAGTGATGGTAAAGCAATTGTTACAACTTTAGTAGAAGAAGAAAGAGATGCTCATGGTAATGTTCAACTTTCAGGAACTGGAGCATTAGGAGATCTTCTAGCAGATCAAATCAAAAGCAAACTAGGAATTGACAGAGTAAGAACTGATACATTAGGATATATTCAAAGATCATTCGTTGGATGTGTATCTGAAGTGGATCAAATTGAAGCTAGGGAAGTTGGAGAAAAGGCTGTTCACTTTGCTGTTATTGATAATGTTAATGGTTCAATAACTATTAATAGGACCGCAGACTATGCTGTAGAATATAAAATCACTGAGCTAGAGAATATAGCTGCAAAGACTAAACTTATGCCTGATAACTTTATTAATGAAGAGGGTAATTATGTTACAGAAGATTTCAAACATTATTTACTACCTCTATTAGGTAATGACCTTCCACAAGCAAGTAGGCTAAGTGCACCAAAAGTAAAGAAAATTTTAAATGCTGAATAATTTATACAAATAATAAGTAAAAGTTATAACTTGAGCCATTCTATAAAATATAGGATGGCTTTTTTTAATGCTATTTTACATACTATATACAATAATGTGAGACAAAACAAGAAATTAGCAGACAATTATCCTTATCTTAGATAATTGTCTGAAATAAAATCATATTTGTGCTATAATAGAAGTACATAAGAAGTATTAACTTATTTATTAACGTTTTTTTGAAAAAGGGAACGTTTTTTATAAGACTTATGATGTAATAATAAAACAATATATATATTTAAATGGAAAGGAAGATTGCATGTGTTAAATAAGAAAAAGAAATTAAGAATTAATAGTGCAGGAAGCTGGGAAAGAATCTGCAGGAACATTTATCAGAGGGTTGATCTTTCCATGGAAGCAAGGAAAGCAAGAAAGAGTTGTAAGCGACAACTGAAAACTCTTGGTGGAGGACTAAAAGCTAGCAATTATCTCTATAGTACTGAGGTTCTTCCTTTTTGGAGTAGGTATGGTATAAAGCCCAAAAAGATGTGGTATGACTTATATTGCTACAAGGATGAAAGATATGATCCCCGTTATATACCTGAAGATATTTACTGGAAAGTAATATATCCAGCATATAATAAGACAAACTTTCGTCATGCTTATACTGATAAATGTTTTTACAATCAATTATTTCCATATCTAAAACAGCCACGGACAATTCTAAGAAACAGTAATAACATCTTCTACGATGAATCGGGAAACATAGTTTCTTTCCGTGAGGCCCAGTCAATTTTACAATCAGAAGAAAGCTTTGTTATAAAGCCAGCCATATATAGTGGTGAGGGTGTGGATATTTTCTTTTATAACAAAGATAAAGATAAAGAAATGAACTTTACATGTCTAATGGAAACATATAAAAGAAATTATATAGTTCAGGAGATAGCATCTCAACACGAAAGTTTAGAAGAGATACATCCTGATTCATTAAATACTATTCGAGTAATATCATTTTTATTTCAAGGAGAAGTTCATATTTCATCAGCTATTTTAAGAATGGGTGTTGGGGGCTCTAGACTTGACAATGTATCTGCAGGTGGAATTGCCTGCCCCATTTTACCTAATGGAAGATTAAAAGAAAGAGCTATAAACAGAAAATCACAGTGGCTCACAAGCCATCCTGGTGGAAAGGTGTTTTCTGAAATTGAGATACCATCTTATCAAAGAGTAAT
Organism: uncultured Herbinix sp.; assembly: GCA_964401895.1. Taxonomy (GTDB): domain Bacteria; phylum Bacillota; class Clostridia; order Lachnospirales; family Lachnospiraceae; genus Mobilitalea. The sequence continues at coordinate 6,143 of CAYOAJ010000035.1, read as the reverse complement.
AGAGGCTATAGATAGGGCTCATAAGGAAATTCCCCATTTTAGAATTATTGGATGGGATTTTTCTATCGATAAAGAAGGAGAACCAGTACTCATTGAATATAATGGGGCACCGGGTTTTAATCAAGTAAGTTGCGGACCACTTTTTGGCCATCTTACTGAGGAAGTTTTAGATGAAATATTTTTAAACAAATCAAAAAAGTCAACATATATAACAGGTGAATTTGTATCAATGAAGGAGAAGATAACATGAATATTTCAGTTTTAGGTGCTGGTAATGGAGGAACAGCAGTTGCGGCAGAATTAAGTTTACGAGGACACGACGTTAATTTAATAAAAACATCCCATGCAATGCATGATGATAATTTTAATTATCTAATAGAGAATAATGGTAGGGTAGTTATACATGAAAAAGGAGAAGCAGTAACTGCCTATATTAAAAACGTAACTAGAGATTTATCAATCTTAAGTGATAGTGAAATTGTAATTATATATATTCAAACTAATTATCATGAGAATCTTATTAAGAGAATAAAGCCTTATCTTTGTGAAGGTCAGATTCTTCTTATTAATCCAGGATATCTATCTACAGCATATGTATTAAAACATTGCTCAGATATAGATCTAACTATTTGTGAAGCTCAAAGCTCTTTTGTAGACTGTAGGATTAGTAGACCAGGCCATATAAAAGTAGGTTTTCATAATGTTCGCAATCCTATTGGAGTCTATCCAGCTGGTCGAACAGAAGAAAGCAAAGAGATCTTAAATGAGCTAGGTTATCCCTTGGTATATTTGCCTTCTGTAATTGAGGCAGCTCTTCATAATCCTAATTTAATTGTTCATACTGTTGGTGCTATTATGAGCATTCCTCGAATTGAAAAGACTAGGGGAGATTACTGCATGTATCATGAAGTTTTCACTCCTAGTGTGTGGCGTATTTTAGAAGCACTTGATGGTGAGAAAATGAATGTAATGAGCAAACTAGGCTCTAGACGTATATCCTACGTTGAGGCTTGTAAATATAGAAACACTTTAGATGATACTAGGGATGCTAAAGAAGTGTTCTTCTGGTATGCAAAGATGCCAACAAGGGCAAAGGGGCCAGTAAAAGTTGATTCTAGATATATATCAGAGGATGTTCCCCAAGGCCTAGTCCTACTTGAGACCTTAGGTATAAAGCTTAAAGTTAAAACCCCAGTATGTACTGGACTAATTAATATAGCATCAGCTGCTTTGGGGCGAGATCTAAGACTAGAGGGAAGAACATTAGAAAGCCTTGGCACAGGCATATTGGGAGATATTATAGAAGATAGAGAGATGAATAGACAAGAAGCCCTAGAAATATCTTAAAATCTAACAAAGTTTATTATCGGGATTGAAAAAAAGAGGTAAACGTATTATAATTATCTTGTATATTGAAATCTTATAATTCACAGGAGGAAAAAAGTATGAAGAGATACCGTTGTACAGTGTGTGGATATATTCACGAAGGTAAATTAACTGATGATTTTGTATGTCCTAGATGCAAGCAACCAGCATCAGCATTTGAACTAATTAAAGAAACTGAAGAAGTTGATAACAAATATGCAGGTACAAAGACAGAAAAGAACTTAATGGAAGCATTTTCAGGGGAAAGTCAGGCTAGAAATAAATATACTTTCTGGGCTCATGTAGCACAGAGAGAAGGATATGATCAACTAGCAGAGATATTCTTAATGACTGCAAGAAATGAACAAGAGCATGCCCGCATCTGGTTTGAGGAATTAGGCAATATTAAAGATACATCAAGTAACCTTTTAGCAGCAGCAGAAGGTGAGAACTATGAGTGGACAGATATGTATAAGCGTATGGCTGAAGAAGCTGATGAAGAAGGATTTCCTGAGTTGGCTGAAAAATTCCGCAAAGTAGCAGGTATTGAAAAAACCCATGAAGAGCGTTATCTAAAACTTCGTGAGAATGTAGATAGCAAAAAAGTATTTAAAAAAGATGAGACTTCCAGATGGGAATGTCGTGTATGTGGATACATCCATGAAGGCAATGAGGCTCCAGATGTTTGTCCTGTATGTACTTATTCTCAATCATTCTTTGAAATACGCGCAGAAAATTACTAAGATTAATTTATAATTTCAAGTGTTATAAACTAAGCTAGTAGTTAGTTGAAATAACCAGCTAGCTCCTAGCTTAAATTCATTTAAAGGGGGAGGATAATTGATAAATTTATTATCATACTTCTTCATATATGCCTTTATAGGATGGTGTGTAGAAGTAATATTTGCTGCATTGAAAAGTGGGGAAGTTGTAAATCGAGGGTTTTTAAATGGACCAATATGTCCCATATATGGAGTTGGAGCTGTAAGTGTTATACATATACTTGAACCCTATAGTGAAAATGGGCTAATACTTTTTATAGGGGCAGTAGTAATTACCAGTGTGGTTGAGTTGGTTACCGGTTTTCTTTTGGAGAAACTTTTTCATCAAAGGTGGTGGGATTATTCTAAGGAACCCCTTAATATTGGGGGCTATATATGTTTACGTTTTTCCCTAATGTGGGGGCTCGCATGCTTAATTGTTGTAGGCTATGTACATCCTTTAATAATTAGATTTGTAAACTTTATACCTAATACTTTGTCTTATATCTTACTAATAACATTTTCTGCTTTACTTATAACAGACTTGATATTTACAGTAATGACAATTCTAAAATTAAATAAAAAGTTGTCTAAGATTGAAGAGGTTTCATTAAAGATAAGGGAAGTGTCAGATGAATTAAGTATGCAAATAGGGACAAGAACTATTTCCCTAGTAGATAAGAACATCGATAAGAACAATAAAATGATAAAGAAGCTTGAAAGTAAAAGAGATGCTTTACTTGAATCTGGATTTTTTGGACAAAAAAGAATGATTAATGCCTATCCAAAAATGAAATCAACTAAGTACAATAAGGCCTTACAGAAGTTAAAAGCTTATATTAGAAAAAATAAAGATAAGGATAAAGAGCAAAAATAGAATAAAATCTAATTTATTGTTAACAATTTTATTATATCCACTCTTGTTTTACTTGAAATTTTACATACATTTAACATAAACATGTATATAGTCTTAACTTTTTTGATTTATCATTGTAATTGTTAAATAAAAAAAGAGGATAAAAAGGAGAATGATATAATGAAAAAAACATTAGGTTTGGTTTTTATAATAACAATTCTATCAGCTTTGCTAACAGCTTGTTCTTCAGGAGGGGATGACATAGTTGTAGTTTCCCGTGAAGATGGTTCAGGTACAAGAGGTGCTTTTATTGAACTTATGGGAATTGAAGAAAAGGATGCTGATGGTAATACAGTTGACCGTACAACAGAAGAAGCAACTATAGTAAACTCTACTTCTATAGTAATGATAAATGTTTCTAGTGATGAGAAGGCAATTGGATATATTTCACTTGGTTCTTTAAATGACACTGTTAAGGCTCTTGCTGTAGATGGTGTAGAGGCAACAGTTGATAATATTAAAGACGGTTCATATAAGGTTGCTAGACCATTTAACATTGCAACAAAAGGTGAACTAAACGAAGTAACACAAGATTTTATTGATTTTATTCTTAGTTCTGAAGGTCAATTAGTTGTTGAAGAAGCTGGATATATTTCTGAAGGAAATACTGGTTCCTATAATGGAACAAAGCCAGAAGGTACAGTTGCAGTAGCAGGTTCTACTTCAGTTAGTCCAGTTATGGAAAAACTAAAAGAAGCTTATGAAGAGATCAATCCAGATGCTAATATTGAAATTCAGAGTGTTGGTTCTTCAGCTGGTATGCAAGCAGCTATAGATGAGACAGCTGATATAGGTATGGCTTCTAGGGAATTAAAAGACAGTGAACTTGAAGTGCTTGACAAATATGTAATTGCTTTAGATGGAATTGCAATTATAGTAAATAACGACAATCCTGTTGATAATATCACTAGTGAACAGGTTAAAGAAGTATTTGTTGGAGATACAACTTCTTGGGATGATGTTAAATAAAGTTTTATGTTAAGAAATAAAATATGTTTTTAAGAGGTAATTAGAATGACTTATAATAAAGTAAAATTAAAAGAAACTATTATGAAAGTTGTATTTTTTGCAGCAGCCTGTACCTCTATACTGGCTGTTGCACTTATCTGTGTATTTTTGTTTGTCAATGGAATCCCAGCTATGGCGGAGATTGGTTTACCAGATTTTTTATTAGGAAAATCATGGAAACCTGCTGATACTCCTCCGTCCTATGGGATTTTTCCAATGATTTTAGGAAGTATTTATGTAACAGCTGGAGCCATTATATTAGGAGTACCAGTTGGGCTATTGACAGCAGTATTTATGGCAAAATACTGTCCTGAAAGATTATATAGAATATTAAAGCCTGGAATAAACCTACTAGCTGGAATACCTTCAGTTGTGTATGGTTTTTTTGGTATGGTTGTGATTGTACCATTTATTAGAGATATCTTTGGCGGTACTGGTACGAGTATGTTAACAGCATCAATACTATTAGCTATAATGATCTTACCTACCATTATAAATGTAAGTGAATCAGCTATAAGGGCAGTTCCTGAAGAGTATTATCAAGGAAGTCTTGCCTTAGGAGCGACCCATGAAAGAAGTCTTTTTTCAGTTGTTCTTC
>CAYOAJ010000035.1:0-1485 GCA_964401895.1 uncultured Herbinix sp. | reverse complement strand
TCCTGCTGGTAAATCGGGAATTATGGCTGGAATTGTTCTTGGAATAGGACGTGCAATAGGAGAGACTATGGCTGTAATTATGGTTGCAGGAAATCAACCTAGAATGCCGAAAGGTCCTCTTAAGGGAATAAGAACACTAACAGCTAACATTGTTTTAGAGATGGGATATGCTGCTGATTTACATAGGGGAGCATTAATCGCTACTGGAGTAGTATTGTTTATATTTATACTTATTATTAATCTACTATTATCATTATTAAAAGGGAGGAGTGAATAATGGAGAGCATAAATCAAACTTCATTTAAACAAAAAATGGATTCATATAAAAGATCTCCTACATCTTTTATAATGTTCCTCCTTGTTATGTTATCAACAATAATTACAGTGGGAATCTTGTTTTTTCTTGTTGCCTATATTATGATAAAGGGGCTACCAAATATAACTTTAGACTTATTTGAGTGGGAATATAATTCTATAAATGTTTCCCTGATGCCAGCATTGATTAACACACTATTAATGACATTTATATCTTTATTAATTGCAGTACCTATTGGAGTGTTTTCTGCTATATACCTTGTGGAATATGCGAAAAAGGGAAGTAAGATTGTAAAGGTTATTAGATTAACCAATGAAACACTATCAGGAATACCTTCCATAGTGTATGGACTTTTCGGAATGTTATTCTTTGTTACTGCTCTTGGATGGGGATTCTCTCTTATAGCTGGTGCATTTACCTTAGCTATTATGATACTCCCACTTATAATGAGAACATCAGAGGAGGCTTTGTTAGCAGTCCCTATTTCATATCGTGAGGGTAGTTTTGGGCTAGGTGCAGGAAAACTTAGAACAGTTTTTAGGATTGTTTTACCCTCTGCTATACCTGGTATCTTATCAGGTATAATCTTAGCAATTGGTAGGATTGTAGGAGAGAGTGCAGCATTGATTTATACAGCAGGAACTGTAGCACAAGTAGCTAGTGGTAATGATTTCCTTTTTGATTCAACTCGAACCCTAGCTGTTCATATGTATATGCTAACAAGTGAAGGTTTATATGTTGATCAAGCATATGCCACAGCTGTTGTTTTATTTGTAATTGTTGCATTAATTAATTGGATATCGGGACGTTTGGCTAAAAGAGTCTCTAACACTAGTAGCAATTCCAATTAATTTGCAAGCTAGATTAGTAATGGGAAAGGATAAACTATGGAGAAAATACATGTTGAAAATTTAGATTTATTTTATGGAGATTTTCAGGCATTAATAGATATTAATATGGAGTTTAAGAAAAATAAAGTCACATCACTTATAGGTCCTTCTGGATGCGGTAAGTCTACCTTGTTAAAATGCTTAAATCGTATGAATGACCTTGTAGAAGGATGTAGGATTATGGGCAGTGTTAAACTTGATGGGGAAGACATTTATGGGAATATGGATGTAAACTTACTTAGAAAAAGAGTAGGAATGGTTTTTCAGAATCCAAATCCA
>CAYOAJ010000034.1:5842-12998 GCA_964401895.1 uncultured Herbinix sp. | reverse complement strand
AAAGATAGAGCAATATTATTATGAAGTAACCCCTAGGAATAAGGAAGAAGTCTTAACTAGACTACTAGATATGTATAATCCAAAACTTTCACTTGTTTTTTGTAATACAAAAAGAAAAGTAGATGAATTAACAAGAAATCTTCAAGGGAGAGGTTATTTTGCTGAAGGTCTTCATGGAGATATGAAGCAACAGCAAAGAGACCGGGTTATGCACAGCTTTAGGGATGGAAGGACAGAAATACTTGTAGCTACTGATGTTGCTGCAAGAGGAATAGATGTAGATGATATAGAGGCGGTATTTAATTATGATGTACCTCAAGATGATGAGTATTATGTGCATCGAATTGGTCGAACAGGTAGAGCTGGTAGGGAAGGAAGAGCCTTTAGCCTAGTTGTTGGTAAAGAAGTTTATAAGATAAGAGATATTCAGAGATACTGTAAGACTAAGATTAAGTTACAACCTATTCCATCTATTAATGACGTTACAGCGGTTAAGGCTGACAAGATATTAGATAAGATTCATAATATTATAGAAGAAAATGATTTATCTAAGATGATTAATGTCATTGAGGAAAGAATAAATGATGAAGGATATACAGCACTTGATATAGCAGCAGGATTTCTAAAAGACTCTTTAGGTGGTCTGGAAAATGAAGAACTTGTAGAAGAGTTTGGTGACACAGGTGCCGAAAGTGGAATGGTTAGGCTTTTCATTAATCTTGGAAAGAAGAATAAGGTTCGACCAGGAGACATATTAGGAGCAATTGCAGGGGAAACAGGAATGCCTGGTAAGTTAGTTGGTGTAATTGACATGTATGATAAATATACCTTTGTTGAGGTTCCTAGAGAATATGCTGCAGATGTTATACAAGTTATGAAAACAGCTAAGATAAAAGGAAAGAATATTAACATTGAGCCAGCGAACAAGAAATAAAGAAAGTTTATACTTGACATTATTAAAAGGATGGCCTATAATAATAGTAACTATTATTATGTTAGGAGCGAAGATATGGCAAAGTTAAAGTATAGTAGACAAAGGGAAGCTATAAAGGAATATTTGGCTCAAACTAAAGAACATCCTACAGCTGACACAATCTATGTTAATATTCGCAAAGAATATCCTAACATTAGTTTAGGAACAGTATATCGTAATCTAAATCTTTTAGTTGATCACGGAGAGATTATTAAGATAAACTGCAATGATGGTTCTGATCGCTTTGATGGTAACCCAGAACCTCACTATCATTTTATTTGTAACTCATGTAAGAAGGTGGCTGACTTAGAGATGGAATCAATAGATGCCATAAAAACAAAGGCTCAGGAAAATTTTGATGGGAAAATACATGGTTATGATATTCATTTTTATGGAAAGTGTCATGATTGCTATGATAAGTAATTAGCTATTATTAAGCATATAGGAAAAGGCCCTAATATCATTTCTGATATCAGAGCCTTTTTTGTGTTTATATATTGTTAAAGAATAAAGAGCATAAAATTAGTTTATCTTTCTCTTAACATAGCTTGTGTGTAAAATATCATGGGCTTTGTCACTTCCGGGTTTTTCTAAGAAATCTTTATATAATTTTTTAACAGCCGGATTTTCATGGGACTTCCTAAGAGTCATTCTCTCATCTTGCTCATAGAGAGCTTTAGCCCTTAAGGCTCTTATATCATTGAAGTTTCTAACCTTAGATGGGACAATAGGCTGTCCTCCACCATTAACACAGCCACCAGAGCAACCCATAATTTCTACAAAGTGATAATTTGCTTTACCTGACTGAATATTATCAAGTAGCTTTTTAGCATTAGATAGTCCTGATACTACCGCAACATTAAGTTCTATTCCAGCAACACTGTAAGTAGCCTCTTTTATCCCTTCGGTTCCCCTTACTTCTTCAAAATTAAGTTGGTCTAATTCTTCTCCAGTTAAAGTTTCAACAGCTGTTCTTAAGGCAGCTTCCATTACACCACCAGTTGCTCCAAAAAGGGCTGCAGCACCAGTAGATCTTCCTAGGGGATCATCAAACTCTTCATCAGGTAAGTCTGTAAAGTTCATTCCTACTTTCTCAATCATTCTTGCTAATTCCCTAGTAGTTATGGAAATATCAACATCAGGATAAGCTGATGCGGCTTGGTCATCTCTTCCTATCTCAAACTTCTTAGCTGTACATGGCATTACACTTACCATAACTATCTTTTCTGGGTCAATACCCATCTTATCTGCATAATATGTTTTAGAAATAGCCCCAAACATTTGCTGAGGAGACTTGCAAGTGGATAAATTGTCTATTATTTCAGGATAATAATGCTCACAATATTTAATCCAACCAGGGGAACAAGAAGTAATAAGTGGTAGAGTTCCACCATTATTAATCCTATCAAGTAGTTCCTCTGCTTCTTCCATTATAGTAAGGTCTGCTGCAAAATGTGTATCAAATACTTTGTCAAAGCCTAACCTACGAAGGGCAGCAATCATTTTACCTTCAACATTTGTTCCAATTGGAAGGCCAAAGGGCTCCCCAAGGGCTGCACGTACTGCAGGAGCAGTTTGTACGAGGACGATTTTATCAGGATTATTAAGTGCTTCAAAGACTTGAGAAGTGTTGTCCTTCTCTGACAAGGCACCTGTTGGACATACAGCTATACATTGGCCACATGCTACGCAGCTAGTTTCGGCAAGTCCCATATCAAATGCTGAAGTTATATTAGTCTCAAAACCTCGGTTGTTAGCACCAATAACTCCGACTGCTTGGATGTTTTCACAAACAGCAGTACACCGTCTACAAAGGATACATTTATTATTGTCCCTGTACATATGAACAGCTGAATTATCAATTTCATATTGATGACTTTCACCTTCATATAGTAATTCGTCTTCTACTCCAAGTTCTCTACATAGTGTTTGAAGTTCGCAATTGTTACTTCTAACGCAAGAGAGACATTTACGGTCATGATCAGATAATATTAACTCCAGTGTTTTCTTTCTTGAATCAAGTACCTCTGGGGTGTTCGTATAGATTTCCATGCCTTCAGAAACAGGATGTACGCAGGAAGCTGTAAGACTTCTAGTTCCTTTTATCTTAACAACGCACATACGGCATGCTCCAATTTCATTAATATCTTTTAAGTAGCAAAGTGTTGGAATATCAATGTGAGCAAGTTTAGCTGCCTCTAATACTGTAGACCCCTTAGGTACTTCTATAGCTATATTGTTTATTTTAATATTAACCATCTTTAATCACTCCTTTCCTCTATTGTATTGAGATTGCATTGAATTTACATTTTTCAATACAAGCACCACATTTAATACATTTATCTTGAATAACAGTATGAGATTCTTTGACCTTACCTTCAATTGCACCGTTAGGGCATACTCTTGAACATAGGGTACATCCTATACAAAGTTCAGGATCAATTTTATAAGAAAGTAGGGATTTACAAACCCCTGCTGGACATTTCTTATCAACTACATGGCTAATATACTCATCCTTAAAGAAGTTAAGTGTTGACAATACTGGATTAGGAGCAGTCTGTCCAAGGCCGCAAAGAGAGTTATCATTAATATAATGACAAAGATCTTCTAATTTATCTATGTCTTCTAAAGTTCCTTCTCCATTGGTTATCTTCTCAAGAATCTCTAGTAGACGTTTTGTTCCTATTCTACAGGGAACACATTTACCACAAGATTCTTCCACAGTGAACTCTAGAAAGAACTTTGCTATGTCAACCATACATGTGTCTTCATCCATTACTATAAGTCCACCGGACCCCATCATACATCCGATTTCAATAAGGTTGTCGTAATCGATAGGTACATCTAGATGCTGGGTAGGAATACAGCCACCAGAAGGACCACCTGTTTGAGCAGCTTTAAATTTCTTACCATCTGGAATGCCACCACCGATTTCATATACTATTTCTCTTAAAGTGGTTCCCATTTCTACTTCCACAAGTCCAGTATTATTAATCTTACCACCAAGGGCGAAAACTTTTGTTCCATGGGATTTTTCCGTTCCCATTGAAGTGAACCAGTCGGCTCCCTTGAAAATTATAGGTGGAACATTAGCATAGGTTTCAACATTATTAAGTATTGTAGGCTTACCAAAAAGACCTTTAAGTGCAGGATAAGGTGGCCTTGGTCTGGCCTCTCCCCTATTACCTTCAATAGATGTCATTAGGGCTGTCTCTTCACCACATACAAAGGCGCCTGCACCTAATCTTAATTCAATATCAAAATTAAAACCGCTACTAAAAATGTTTTCACCAAGTAAGCCGTATTCCCTTGCTTGTTTAATTGCAATGTTTAATCTGTTAACGGCTATAGGATATTCTGCACGGACATATATGTAACCTTGGGATGCTCCAATTGCATAACCGGCTATGGTCATAGCTTCTAAGACTACATGGGGATCTCCTTCAAGAATGGAACGATCCATAAAGGCACCAGGGTCACCTTCATCGGCATTGCAACAGACATATTTTTGGTCAGCTTCATTTGCTTTGGCTAGTTTCCATTTGATACCTGCAGGAAAACCTCCCCCACCTCGTCCTCTAAGGCCGCTATCTTCCAGTATCTGAATTACATCATCTGGAGAAAGCTCCGTTAGTACCTTAGCTAAGGCTTGGTAGCCATCTTTTGCAATGTATTCATCAATTTCTTCAGGATTTATAACTCCGCAATTACGAAGGGCAATCCTATGTTGATGTTTATAAAAAGGGGTTTCATTTATAGATAGAAAACCTTCATCAGTAATAGTTTCATCATATACAAGTTCAGTAACCACTTTTCCTTTTAATAAATGTTCTGATACAATCCTTGGTACATCTTCATCTTTAACCATAGAATAAAAAGTAGCTCCTGGATATACAATCATTATTGGACCTAGGGCACAAAGGCCATGGCAGCCAGTTTTAACTATTGCTACTTCATCTTCTAATTTATTTTTCTTAAGTTCAGTTTGTAGGGTATCTACTAGTTTAGGAGCTCCAGAGGAATGGCATCCTGTACCACCACAAACTAGCACATGTGAACGATACATAGCTTAAACCTCCTCGCTTGTCTGAGGCATTGTGTATTTTTTCACAATCTCCCCCATAATAATATGTTTGTCTACTACTTCTTTAACCTTGTCTGCTGTCATGTTTACATAGGTGACTTTTTCTTCCCCAGCTTTTATTACTTCAACTAGGGGTTCGTACTGGCATAAACCTATACAGTCAGTCTGCGTAACAGATACATTGGAAAGGCCTTTCTCTAGTATTAAGTCAGATAGAGTATTTAAAACAGATTTTGTATCACTATCAATTCCGCGGGTTCCCATTCCTACGACAATTTTAGTCTGGTCCAGTTCATGAGTGCGGATGGCCATCTGACTTTGCATCTTATCTCGGATGGCATTTAGCTCATCTACAGATTTCATCTAATTTCCTCCTCCATATTTTTCATTTTTAATTTATTTTTTTCTAATGCAGTTTGTCTAAAAAGGGGGATTTCTAATCCGATTAGCCGAGTTGTTCTAGTAGAATTCTAGTAGAGTAGAAATGGTTATGTGTCAGGATTGTTATAGTCTTATTGGTATTTTGCTAAAATGTCTTCAATATCATTTGAAGTGATCTTGCCATATACATCATCATTAATAGTCATTACTGGGGCTAGGCCACATGCTCCGATGCAGCGACAAGGATTTATAGAGAACTTCCGGTCAGGGGTACATTCTCCCTCGGTAATTCCTAAAAGTTCCTGAACCTTATCGTTTATCTTGTCAGCACCTTTTACATAGCATGCAGTTCCCATGCAAACGGATATTTGATATTGTCCTTTTGGAGTTAAAGAGAATTGAGAATAGAATGTAACGACTCCATAAATTTTTTCTAGGGGAATATTCAACTCATTAGAGATAATTGTTTGAACTTCCAAAGGTAAATATCCATAAATATCCTGAGCCTCTTGTAAAACAGGCATTAGAGCCCCTTTATCATCCTTATGATTTTGGATAGATTTTAAGAGGGCATCTTCTTGTTCTTGTGTTCCTGTAAAAGGGATAGCCTTTTCTTGCAGCATTATATAATACCTCCTTCTGTTTTATTATACATATTTGAAACTATAGTCCGCAAATGGTATAAACTGTTTACAAATGCAAACATGGATATTATACCATATAATTGTTAATTAATCTACAAAGAAAACGATAATTTGGAAATAAAAACTTGATAATATATTCATTTTTTACGAATACGTTTTCATACATGATATATTGAATATTATAGAAATTTATATTATAATGTAGAGAAATTTGAAGACATTAAAGACCTATATTAAAAAGACAACAAATTAATATTGTTTTATGTTATACTGTTACACAATAGACTTTTAATAAATAAATCTTGTAAAAGGAGCTTAGTGTTATGGAATTAGTAGATGTTAGACAGTTATATAAGAAGAGTGAAGATTATATTGGTAAAACAATATCTGTAGGTGGATGGGTTCGAAGTGTTAGGGACTCCAAAACCTTTGGTTTTATTGTACTACATGATGGGACATTTTTTGAGACTCTTCAAATTGTATATCATGATAATATGAGTAATTTTTCTGAGGTTTCAAAGCTTAATGTTGGTTCGGCTATAGTTGTAACAGGGGAATTGGTAGCAACACCTAATGCAAAGCAACCATTTGAGATACAGGCTACAGAAGTTATTATTGAAGGGAAATCAACTTCAGATTATCCCCTTCAGAAGAAGAGGCATACTTTAGATTATCTAAGGACAATTACCCACCTTAGGCCTAGAACTAATACCTTCCAAGCTGTATTTCGTGTTCGTTCCTTAATTTCACATGCAATTCATAAGTATTTTCAAGACAAGGACTTTATATATGTTCACACTCCAATTATTACAGGAAGCGATGCTGAAGGAGCAGGGGAGATGTTTAGGGTTACTACTCTTGACATGAATAACCTGCCTAAAACAGATGATGGTAAGGTTGATGATAGTGAAGACTTCTTTGGTAAGCAAACTCACTTAACTGTAAGTGGTCAACTTAACGGTGAAGCTTATGCCGTGGCATTTAAGAAGATTTATACTTTTGGGCCAACCTTTAGGGCTGAGAATTCTAATACAAGTCGCCATGCAGCAGAGTTCTGGATGATAGAGCCAGAGA
>CAYOAJ010000034.1:5383-5832 GCA_964401895.1 uncultured Herbinix sp. | reverse complement strand
ATCTAATAATATACTTCATCATATCTTTTGCAGACCTAGAAGACAATATGGATCTTGCAGAAGATATGATGAAGTATATTATTAGATATGTCCTAGATAATGCGGCAGAAGAGATGGAATTCTTTAATAAATTTGTTGATAAGGGTTTATTAGATAGACTAAACAATGTTTTAAATTCTGAATTTGTTCGTATGACATATACAGAAGCTATAGAAATCTTAGAGAAGCATAATGATGAATTCGATTATAAGGTATTCTGGGGCTGTGACCTTCAGACAGAGCATGAGCGCTATCTAACAGAGAAGATTCATAAAAAACCTGTATTTGTAACAGACTACCCTAAAGATATTAAGGCTTTCTATATGAAGATGAATGAGGATAAGAAGACTGTAGCAGCTATGGACTTGCTTGTTCCTGGAATTGGTGAGATTATCGGTGGAAGCCAAAGG